>NZ_JBHYJW010000004.1:216140-226985 GCF_042741125.1 Amycolatopsis sp. NPDC058986
CCGGCCGAGTATGTCCCGAACGCTCCGTTCGGGACCTTGAACGTCTCGAACGCGTCGTTCAGGACACGCGCGCCGGACCCGGATGTGCCGAGGGACGCCTTCGGTGCGTTCAGCTCACCGACGGACGCCCCCGTCGCACCCCACCGCACCCAGGGACGCCTTCGGTGCACCCGCCACCCACCCAGGGACGCCCCCGGTGCACTGAACGCACCGAGGGACGCCCTCGTCGCAGCCAACGCGCCAGGGTGTCCCTCGGGCACACGCCGCGCCCCCGGAGAACCCCATCAAAGCCGTGAAGGCCTCCTTCACAGCGCTCAACGCTGTGAAGGAGGCCTTCACGGACCTTCGAGCAGAGAGGGCCTCAGTTCCCGGTAGAACCGGGGGTGAGGACCTTGTCGATCACGAACACGGTCGCGTTCTTGGTCGCGATGTTCCCGCACAGGATCTTCGCGCCGTTCACGGTCAGCTGGTTCCCGGTGCCCGCGAACGTCAGCTGCCCGCCGTCGGTGGCGAGCGTGGGGGACGTCTTCGCGGCCTCAAGACCCTTGGCGTCGAGGCGCTTGCCGACGACGTGGAAGTTCAGCAGCGACGTCAGCTCGGTGCCCTTCAGCTGGCTGAACTTCGTCTCGCCGTACGCCTTGACGGCCTCGTCGGACGGCGCGAACACGGTCACCGCGGGCGCGCTGTTCAGCGAGTCCGTCAGGTTCGCGTTCCTGATCGCGGCCGACAGCTTGGTCAGCAGCGGGTTCGCCGCGGCAGCGGCGGCGACCGTCTGCTGCCCCATCGCGGTGACGCTGCCCGCCTCACTGCCGTGCGGCAGCGACTCGCACGCGGAGCCGAAAACACCGGAGCCGCCGCCCTCGGCGGGGCTCGGCGTCGACACCGTGCTCACCGGCGCCGAGGCGGGCGCGGGGGCGGGCGGCGTCGCGGACTTGTACTGCTCGGCCTTGCCGCTGTACGCCGCGTCGTCCGGGTTGCAGGCCGTCAGGGCCAGCACGGCCACGGCCGCGATGCCGGCTCCGGCGACGCCGCGAAGCTTCACCACAACGATCACTCCCTGTTCGGTCCGGGAACGCCACGACAAGACTGTCTCGTCACCCGGAGCTGTGCCGGGTCGCCACCCAAGGTTTTTATAGCGGAGCACCCAGTCCGAACCGTGGAAGGGGTGGTCAGCGTGCGTCCAGTGTCACCGAATGCCACCCGGTCGCGCCGTCCGGGACCGGGTCCGCGCGGGCCTCGGTCTGGGTGTAGCCGGACCGGTCGGTGGCCCGGACGAACACCTGGTGCGAGCCCGCCGGGACGTCGAGCTCGGTCCACCACATGCGCCAGGTGTCCTTGCTGACCTCGGCGGAAAGCGTCGTCTCCCGCCACGGCCCCTGGTCCAGCCGCACCTCGACCTTCGCGATCCCGGTGTGCTGGGCCCACGCCGTCCCGGCGACACGCACCTTCCCCGCGGTCACCCGCGCGAACCCGCTGGGCGTGTCGATGCGGGACTCCGTCTTGATCGGCGCCTCGCGAGCCCAGCCGCGGCTGAGCCAATAAGCCTGGCGCGCGCTCCAGGTCGTCACTTCGAGGTCGGTGACCCACTTCGTCGCCGAGACGTAGCCGTACAGCCCGGGAATCACGATCCGTGCCGGGAAGCCGTGCTCGACCGGCAGTGGTTCGCCGTTCAGGCCGATCGCCAGCATCGCGCCACGCTCCGGGTCCAGTGCCGCGCCGATCGGGGTACCGCAGGTCCAGCCGTCGGCGCTGGTGGCGGCCAGCTGCTCCGCGCCCGGCCGTACCCCCGCCTCGCGCAGCAGATCGGCGAGATCGACGCCGAGGAACCTGCCGTTCGAAATCAGCGGGCCACCGACCTCGTTCGACACACACGTCAGCGTCACGAGCCGCTCGACGAGCGGGCGCGAGCGGATGTCGGTGTAGGACAAGGTGAGTTCGCGGTCGACCATGCCGTGGATGCGCAGGCTCCACTTCTCGCTGCGCAGCTGCGGGACGACCAGCGCGGTGTCGATGCGGTAGAAGTCGGCGGCCGGGGTGACGAACGGCGGCGTGCCGAGCTTGGCGAAGTCGGCGTCCGGCGGGATCGGCGGCACGGTGCGGGCCGGGACGAGCGGTCCGATCGCCTCGCGCGAGCCCTCGGCGTTCGTGCTGGTCCCGAGGAGCTGTCCGCCCAGTCCGGCGACACCCGCGCCTGCCGCGACACCGACACCGGTGACCAGGAACTTCCGGCGCGACTCGCCGTCGTAGGACCGCGGCTCGACCGGCAGCGCGAGCCGGTGCAGCCAGGTGAACACGGCGAGCCCCGCCACCAGCGCGGCCACCGGGGCGAGCAACGAGATCTGGCCGAGGTCGTTCCGGACGTACACCGCGGCGATCCCGGCGACGCCGAGCACCGCGACGAGCACCTGGCCGGCCAGGGGCTTGCGTCGCGAAAGCTGTCCGGCGGCCAGCGCGAACAGCACCAGCACGACACCGAGGCCGATCTTGAGGACGAGCTTGTCCGCCGTGCCGAGGGTGCGTTCGGCCCACTTCACGATCCCCTGTGGGCTGTGGTCGATCACGAACGTCGCCACCGCGACGAACGGCGAGGCCGCGTAGCCGACGAACCCCGCGACCAGATGCCCCACACCGAGCGCGGCGGCCAGCGCGAGGACGCCGATCAGCGCGGCGACCGGCAGCGAAAGCCGCTCTTTCCGAATCCCTTGAGCCTCCACGTGTCCATATTCGACGCGGAAGGCGGATCCGGCTTGGGATTCGGGCCTTACCGGGCTATTACGTCAGGCCAGCGCCGCGCGGAGCCGGTCCTCCTCGACCTTCCAGTACCCGTGCTCGGCGCCGTCGACGAGGATCACCGGAACGCGGTCGCCGTACTCGGCACGCCATTCCGGATCGGTGTCGACGTCGGCGGCCTCCCACGGCACCCCGAGCTCCCCGCAGATGCGCTCGACCTCGGCCTCGGCCGTCACACACGACGGACACCCGACCCTTGTCATCACCGTGACCTGATGCGCCATACGTCCATCCTGCCCAAAGTGCCGTTAAGGCCACCTTACGGGCGTCAGACGCCTGCAAGGTGGCCTTAACGGCACGTCAGCGGAGCCGGAGACGCCGGAGCTTGCCGGTGGCCGAATGCGGCAGCGCGTCGGTGAACTCGACGGCGTGCGGCACCTTGTATCCCGCCAGCCGCTCCGCGCAGTGCTCGACGACCTGCTGCTCCGACAGCGAAGTGCCGTCCAGCGGCACCACGAACGCCTTGACCGCCTCGCCGCTGCGCTCGTCCACGACCCCGACGACGGCCGCCTCGGCGACCTCCGGAAGCTGCCCGATGACCTCCTCGACCTCGCGCGGGAAGACGTTGAAGCCGTTCACGATGATCAGGTCGTTGGCCCGGTCGACCAGGTGCAGATCGCCCTCGCTGTCGAGGTAGCCGACGTCGCCGGTGCGGTACCAGCCGTCCTCGGCCGGGCCGGCGGCCCCGTCCGGCCAGTACCCGGAGAACAGGTTCGCGCCACGGACCGAGACCAGCCCGGTGCCGCCGGCGTTGTCGAAGACGTCGTCGGGGTCGTCCGGGTCGAGCGGCGGTTCCTGGGCGTCGCCGTCACTGTCCACCAGCCGCAGCTCGATCCCGGGCAGCGGGCGGCCGACCGACCCCGGCTTCGGGTAGCCGGTGACCAACGTGGACGTCACCACCGGCGCGCATTCGGTGAGCCCGTAGCCCTCGTAGACGTCGAGGCCGGTGGCCTGTCTGATCGCGGTGAGCACCTTCGGGTGCAGCGGCGCGGCGCCCGAGTTCATCCGCCGGACCGTGGCCAGGCCGCGGCCCAGCGCCTCGGCACCGAGCGCGGCGAATTCGGCGTACATCACCGGCACCCCGGCGATCGAGGTGACGCGGTGTTCGGCACACAGTTCGAGCGTCCTGGTCGCCTCGAACCGCTCGGACAGCACCGCGGTCGCGCCGACGGCCGTCGCCTGCAGCAGGCCCGGCCCGAGCCCGTAGACGTGGAACAACGGGATCGTGATCAGCACGCGGTCGGTGTGTTCGAGCGAGCCCCGGACCTCACGCAGCTGCGCCAGGTTCGCGAGCAGCGCGCGGTGCGAGAGCATCACGCCGCGCGGCGGGCCCGTCGTGCCGGACGTGTAGGAGATGACGGCGATGTCCTCACCGCCGCGCACGACGTCGACCGGCTCGGCGGGAGCGCCGCCGGCGCGCGGCGGCAACGCCACGACGTCCTCGGGCAGCTCGTCCCCGGAATCGCGCTGGATCACGACGAGCGCGCCGCAGTGGTCGAGCAGTTTGCGCAGCTCCGGTGCCGGGGCCTGCGGGGAGATCGGGACGACGATCGCGCCAGCGCGCAGCGCCGCGTAGAGCCCGATCACGAAGTCCGCGGACGTCGGCAGCCGCAGCGCGACCCGGTCGCCCGGGGTGATCCCGGCCTCGGCGAGTTTCCCCGCCAGAGTGGCCGCGGCGGCGTCCAGCTGTCCCCAGGTGAACACCTCGTCACTGTCGGTGTCACGGACCGCGACGCCGTCCGGCCAGCTCGCCGCGGCCTTTCCGAGCAGCGCGGTTACTCCCTCCGGCGCAACGTCCTCGACGGTCACGCGTACCCCACTTTCCTCGTCGGAAGCCGTTGCCAGTTTGTCATCTCCTCCCCCGTCACGGGGATCCCTGGCGTTCGTCGCATTTCCGCAACCTCGATACCCCTACCTACTTCGCGGTAACAACACGTATGCTGCACTGCGTCGCCGGGTGGTGTTGATCACGCCCGACGGTCGAGCAGAGGGAGTCGCCGTGACGAACTTGCCTGCCCACGGGGTCGTGGGGCACGCGGGACGGTGTACTCCTGTGCGCGGGGGCAGTGTCGTCAGCAGGGGTACCGGGGGCAGAGCAGACGCCGGAGGTGCCACTCGATGACCGTGCCGACCGCAGCCGCCGGCCACCGGCCCGTCGCGATGTTCACCGAGCGCGTCCTCGGCGCAGCCGTTCCCTTGAACCGGCGAGCCGGAGACACCACGGTGAGCACAGACGAGACCGAACGCGCCGAAGCCGCCAAGGCCGAGGCATGGGACCTGGTGCGCGCCGCGCAGAACGGCGACACCTCCGCGTTCGGACGGCTCTACGACCGGTACGTCGACGTCGTCTACCGGTACGTGCTGTTCCGCCTGGGCGACCGCGATCTCGCCGAGGACGTCACGAGCGAGACGTTCCTGCGCGCGCTGCGCCGCATCACGTCGGTCAGCTACCAGGGCCGTGACGTCGGGGCCTGGTTCGTCACCATCGCCCGCAACCTGGTGCTCGACCACGTGAAGTCCAGCCGCTTCCGGCTCGAGGTCGTCACCGACGAGGTCAGCGAGCCGGGCACCACACACGCTCCCGGCGTGAGCAGCCCGGTGCCCGCCGGGCCCGAGCAGCAGGCGATCGCCCACGCCACCCGCGCCGAACTGCTGCGCTGCGTCGCGGAACTGGGCGACGACCAGCGGGAGTGCATCATCCTGCGGTTCCTGCAGGGGCTGTCGGTGGCCGAGACGGCGCAGATCATGAACCGCAACGAAGGGGCCATCAAGGCGCTCCAGCACCGCGCGGTACGACGTCTGGCACAACTTCTGCCCACCGGTTTGCGCTGAACTTCGCAACTTCGCACTCATTGCCCGGAATCCGTAACTCTCGCGCGCGCTGAATCGTTTTTCCTGCCAGACCGGCAGTCAGGGGCCGGTGATGCGGGACGGAGCAAGACCGTGGGCGTGCCCGGGTGGCAGTCGCGGGAGCGAGCCGAGCATGAGCGGTTCGCCCGCGCGCTCGAACCTTCGCCGGAGCGGCGGAGCGGCGAGTTCGCCGACGAGCTGGCAGTCGTCGGCGCCTTGCGCGCGCTCGGCGACACCGGTTCGCCGGACCTCGAGACGCGGCAGCGGATCCACGCGGAGATCGCGGGACGGCTGGCCGCGTCGGCCGACGCGCCCGGGCGCCGCCGGGTCCGCCTGGCCAATCTGGCGGCCGCCGCGGCCGCGGCGTTCCTCACCCTCGCGGGTCTCGGGCTGGTGCTGTCGAAGGACGCGCTGCCGGGCGACACGTTGTACGGCGTGAAGCGCGTCGGCGAGTCGGCGTCGCTCGGGCTGGCGTTCGGCGACCGGGCCAAGGCCGAAAAGCACCTCGAATTCGCCGGGCACCGGGTCACCGAACTCGGCGAGCTGGCCCCGGCGACGCAGGCCGAGGTGTACCGGCGGACGCTCGGCGACTTCGTCACCGAGGTGCGGGCCGGGGTCTCGGGTATGACCACGGTCGCGATCGGCGACGCGGGGCGCCAGCCGCTGGCCGATCTGCGGATGTGGGCGCGGAACCAGTCGTCGCTGCTGGCCACCCAGGAGACCAGGGCCCCCGCGGACGCGCTGATCGCGTTCACCGAGGCGCGGGGCGTGCTCGACCGCGTGCAGCAGCGTTCGACGGATCTGGTCGCGCGGCTGGGCTGCTATCAGATCACCACCGGCTCGACGGACGAGCTGGGTGCGCTTCCGGCACGCGGCGAGTGCTCGACGCTCCCCGTGCCGCCGTCGGGGGGCGGTGTCGTGCCGTCGCCAGGGGAACCGGTCACACCACCGTCCACCGGGACGACCACGACGCCGCCGGCGCAGCTCGTGGTGTCGCCCGGCTCGGAGCCGACGTCGCCGACCCAGCCGTCATCCACGCCGACGCACGGGACGACTCCGCCGCCGGTGTACGCGCCGCCGATCCCGACGCCGACCCAGCCGCGACTGCCGACGCCGACGCCGCCCCCGCCGCCGCGGATTTCGCTGCCGCCGCTGCTGCCCGGCCTGCCGCCCATCATCGTCCCGTGACAGTCGCCCCGTGACTGTCGTCGGTGTCACTGTCGTCGGCGTGACTGCCGGTCCGTGACGGAGGCCATACCCCGGACGGGGAAGGTGAGCGCTCGCTACGCTGTGCTCAGGCATCCCGGACGTTCCGGGCCGCCGGGGCGGTAGCTGGACCTGGAGGCGGTGTGCGTGTCCGCTTGGCGTAGCAAGGACAAGACCCAGGAGCTCGAACGCCGCGCCGCGCTAGCGGGCGAGGCGTCGGCCGAGGCTGCCACGAAAGTCGCCGAACCGCCCGCGCCGCCCGCCCCGCCGGATCTCACCGCGGCCGCCTTCTTCGACGTGGACAACACGATGATGATGGGCGCGTCGATCTTCTACTTCGCCCGCGGGCTCGCCGCACGGAAGTTCTTCACGACCTCGGATCTGGCCGGTTTCGTGTGGGGCCAGGTGAAATTCCGCCTCGGCGGGCGGGAGAACAAGGAAGACATCAAGACCCACCGCGAACGCGCACTGTCCTTTGTGGCCGGTCGGACGGTCGAGGAGCTGACCGCGATCAGCGAGGAGATCTACGACGAGCTGATGGCGGACAAGATCTGGTCCGGCACGCGCGCGCTCGCGCAGATGCACCTCGACGCCGGGCAGCGCGTGTGGCTGGTCACCGCGACGCCGATCGAGCTCGCCGCCATCATCGCCCGGCGGCTCGGGCTCACCGGCGCGCTCGGCACGGTCGCCGAAACCCGCGACGGTGTCTACACAGGACGGCTCGTCGGCGACATGCTGCACGGCCGCGCGAAGGCGCACGCGGTGCGCGCGCTGGCTTCGCGCGAGGGCCTGAACCTCAAGCGCTGCACGGCGTATTCGGATTCGCAGAACGACGTCCCGATGCTCTCGACGGTCGGCACGGCCGTCGCGATCAACCCCGACGGCGGCCTGCGCGACGTCGCCCGCGCCCGCGGCTGGGAGATCCGCGACTTCCGCACCGGCCGCAAGGCCGCGAAGATCGGCGTCCCGTCGGTGCTGGGTGCCAGTGCGGTGGCGGGCGCCGTCGCGGCCGGACTCGCCTACCGCAAACGCTGACCGCTCCCCGCACGGCCCGCGGAACCGGCGGACCTCACCAGCACACGCGGCACTCGGGCACTCGGTGTCCGGCATGGGGCGCTTCCCCGCCCTGGGCCGGGGTTTCCCTCCCATAGGTATCCCCCCACCCTCCCTGGGGGACGGCCCCACCAGCAGTCTATCGCCGGGGTGCGACAGAACCTCGAAAACGAGCTGAGCGGCTCGGAGTTGTCCACAATCGGCTGGGGCTGTGGACTACCGCGGAGAACGGGGCCGGTCGGGTCTGGAGCATGTCGCGAACGACGCGTTGCGGACGTTGAACGTCTCGAACGCGTCGTTCGGGACGTGCGCAGCCCTCGAACGTGCTGGAGGCGGATTCCGGCGCCGGTGCTGAAGGACGCCTTCGGTGCGCTCGATGCACTGAAGGCGTCCTTCAGCACCACCAACGCACTGAAAGCGTCCTTCAGCACGGCCCCACCGCACCGAGGGACGCCCCCCGCGACGCCACCGAGGGCCTCCCTCGCGCCAGGAACCAGAAGAAACTCAGCCGCGGAAGACGCTCTTCCGCTGCGAAAGCCGCCGGTACAGCGCCTGCTGGATCGACTCGCGCACCTGATCGGTCAGCGTGAACACCAGCATCGGGTCGTCCACCGCGTCCGCGTCGTAGGAGTCGGTCCGGATCGGCTCGCCGAACTCGATGCTCCACTTCGTCGGCAGCGGCACCGCGCCGAGCGGGCCGAGCAGCGGGAAGAACGGCGTCACCGGGAAGTACGGCAGGCCCAGCAGCCGCGCCAGCAGCCGGATGTCCCCGATCTTCGGGTAGATCTCCTCGGCGCCGACGATCGACACCGGAATGATCGGCACCCCGGCCCGCAACGCCGCGGACACGAACCCGCCGCGGCCGAACCGCTGCAGCTTGTACCGCGCGGAGAACGGCTTCCCGATGCCCTTGAAGCCCTCGGGCCAGACACCGACGAGTTCTCCCTTGCGCAGCAAGCGTTCCGCGTCCTCGTTGCAGGCCAGTGTCTGCCCGGACTTGCGGGCGAACGAGCCGACCAGCGGCACCCGGAACACCAGGTCCGCGCCAAGGCAGCGCAGATGCCGCGAGTCCGGCGTCTCGTCGTGCACGGCCACCGCGGTCATCAGCGCGTCCAGCGGCACCGTGCCGGAGTGGTTGCACACCAGCAGCGCGCCACCGTCGGCGGGCAGGTTCTCGACGCCGAAAGTGCTGACGCGGAACCACTTCTGGTACAGCGCGCGCAGCGGCGGCAGGAACAACGCGTCGGTCAGGTCGGCGTCGAAACCGAACTCGTCGACGGTGTAGTCGCCGGTCAGCCGGTCGCGCAGGAAACCGAGCGCGGACACCAGCGACGCGGGCAGCAGGTCGCCGTCGGGCTCGTCCGATGCTTCCGGTGCGGCGGAACGTCCGGGGAAGGCCACCACCGGGGCCTCCCGGCGCGCCTGGTCCTGGTTCGCCGCGTCCGCCTCCCTCAGGTCGCCGGCGGCCTCGGCGGCCGGATCGGCCTGCTTCTCCCGGCCGGGCCCGTGCAGGGGAATGATCTGTGCCTCGGCACCGCTCACGGTGTGCGCCTCGCCTTCGAAGTTGGTCGCCCGGCTCACCGATGCACCGCCTGACCGGTCGCGGCGGCGACGAGCACCTTGCCGGCGAGCCCGGCGAGCTTGCTGCCGTCGAGCACCGGCCGTAGCCCGCGGCCGGTGATGTAGTCGTCGAACGCCTCGCGGGTGCTCCAGCGTGGCGTGTACCCGAATTCCTTCTTGAGCTTCGTGATATCGACCACTCTGCCGAAATTGAGCAGCCGGACCTGGTCGGCCGAGAAGTCGACCACCCTGGCGCCGCGCAGCACCTTGCCCACCGAGGGCACGACCATGCGCGGCATCGGCAGTTCGACCCGCCCCGCCCGGCGGATCGCCTGCGACAGCGTCAGCACGCCGTCCGAACCGACGTTGAACACGCCGGGCTTGTCCTCCAGCGTCGCCCGCTCCAGCACCGACAGCGCGTCGGACGCGTGCAGCAGCTGAAGCCGCGCGTCGTAGCCGAAGACCGTCGGCACCACCGGAAGCGCGAAGTACCGCGAAAGGACCGTGTCGACCTCGGGGCCGATGACGTTCGCGAACCGGCAGAGCGTCACGGTGATGTCGGGGCGGCGCCGGGCGAGGCCCCGCACGTAGCCCTCCATCTCCACGGCGTCCTTCGCGTACCCGGACGACGACGTCGGGATCAGCTCGGAGTCCTCGGTGAACACAGCCTGGGAGCGTGCCCCCGCGCCGTAAACGGCCGCGGTCGACTTCACCACCAGCTTGCGCACCCGCGGTGAACGCTGGCACGCGGCCAGCAGGCGCATGGTGCCGATGACGTTGACTTCCTTGATCGCCGTCCGGCCGCCGGGGGCCGCCGGATGCGCCGTGCAGGAGGCGTGCACCACGGTGTCGACCTTCGCGGTGCTGATGACCTTCGCGATCAGCGGGTTGCGGATGTCCGCGCGGACGAACTCCGCACGCCCCATCCGCTGCAGCACCGCCTTGTCCGGCGGCACGGTATCGACGCCGATCACCCGCTCGAACTCGGGATTGTTGCCGAGCCGGGCGAGCAGCTTCCCGCCGAGCTCTCCGGCCACCCCGGTGACGAGCACGATGTTCGACGGCATGAGACTCCCTGCGGCATAGGGCGGTGACGGGCGGAATGATCACCCAAGGTGCGCGAACCTGCACTCACTGGAAGCATCGCGCGGACGCGTCACCGATGTTACCGCCCAACAGAGGCACCTCTACCAGGTCTTACATGCTCTTAACCGCGATCGGGCGAAAAGCGACGCGCGCCTCACTCGAATGGGCGGAGCGGCCGAAGAAGGCCCAGGAAATGGACGTGGGGCGGGCCCCCGCTGGGCGGGGGCCCCGCACGACCCGCGGCGAAAACGGGGGGCTTTCTGGCGGGTCTGGGCGGGCCGCGCCGGGGGCGCCGCCCCC
>NZ_JBHYJW010000004.1:226995-281984 GCF_042741125.1 Amycolatopsis sp. NPDC058986
CTTTGTCTGGTGGGCTCTGTTTTTTTTATAAGACACAGTTGGAGGTGGCCCGTCCAGCAGCTGGACGGGCCACGATCACGACCGGAGGAAATACCGGGTCACTTACCGGCTTTCCTGCGCTGCACGCGCGTGCGGCGCAGCAGCTTGCGGTGCTTCTTCTTGGACATACGCTTGCGGCGCTTCTTGATCACAGAGCCCATGAGCGCTCCTTTCCTCGTCGTTGGTCACGCTGCCCGGCGCAGCGTCCAACCGCGTGGAGCGCACAGGCACGAGCGGTCTACCAGGTTACCCGTGTGGGTTCGCGGGCCGGTCGGCGGGCACGTGGTGCGTGCCCGCGACCGGTCAGCCCACGTCGAAGTAGGCACCCTGGAGGTACTCGTGCACCGCCTTCTCCGGCACCCGGAACGACTTGCCCACCCGCACCGCGGGCAGCTCCCCGGAATGCACCAGGCGGTAGACGGTCATCTTCGAGACCCGCATCAGCGTGGCCACCTCGGCGACCGTCAGGAACTGGACCTGCCCTACTGAAGGCAGCTCCTCCTTCTTGTTCGGCGACATGATTACCGCGTCCTTCGACACGTGTCGCGCCACGAGGCTTCCCCACCTGTGGTATCGACACGCACGTGCTCCCCCGAGGGTAGCGGGACAGGTGGGGCTAAAGCGACGTCAGACCGGGTTCAATCTCGCACTCGCGATGGTGCACTAGCAGGGCGTCTGTCACGCTGTGAAGTCGCACATTCGGCTGAATGGCGTCCCAGCCGTCAGCCTTCGTGGGCTTTGCCCAGGTCGACGGAGCGGTCGCGCGCGGCCTCGATGGCGGCCAGCAACGCCGCGCGGACACCGTGCTTCTCCAGTTCACGGATGGCGTTGATGGTCGTCCCCGCCGGGGACGTCACCGCCTCGCGCAGCAGCACCGGGTGCTCGTCGGACTCGGCGAGCATCTTCGCCGCGCCCACCGCGGACTGGATGATCAGCTGCCCGGCGAGCGCCCGCGGCAGGCCGAGCAGGATCCCGGCGTCGATCATGGCTTCGACCAGGTAGAAGAAGTACGCCGGTCCGGAACCCGACAGCGCGGTCACCGCGTCCTGCTGCCCCTCCGGCACCTCGACGACCTGGCCGACGTGCGTGAGCAGCTCCTTCACCAGCGCGAGGTGCTCCGAGGTCGCGTACTTGCCCGCGGAGATCGCGCTCATCGCCTCGCCGACCAGCATCGGCGTGTTCGGCATGACCCGCACCACCGGCACGCCCTCGGCCAGCCGCCGCTCGTACAACGAGGTCGGCAGGCCCGCGCACAGCGACACCACCAGCGATTCCGGGCCCAGCAGCGGCGCCAGCTCGGCCAGCACCGGGTCGATGTCCTGCGGTTTGACGGCGACGACGAGCACGTCCGCCTGCTTCGCGGCCTCCTCGACCTCGACGCCGCGGACCCGGTAGCGCTCGGTCAGCTCGGCCGCCCGCGCCGGGTACCGCTCGGTGAAGAGCAGGTCCTCGGGCCGGTGCCCGCCGTGCAGCAGCCCCGAAAGCAGGGCCTCCCCGATCTTGCCCGCCCCCAGTACCGCGATCACAGTCATGCGATCGACTCGCTTCGCGAGACTGTGTTCAATCCCTTTCGGCGCATGATGTCCATGATTCGCTCGCAAGCATCGCTCATGCGCTCAGCGTGCCAAACGAGCGTCAGGGGCTTGGTGTCAGGGGCTCGGTGCCGGGGCGAGCGCGAGCTGACGTGCCTGGCAGACGAGCCGCCCCTGGGAGTCCACCACCATCGCGTCGGAGTCGAACCAGGCCTCGTGCACCGCGCGCGACTCGACGATCACCCGCAGCCAGCCGGGCGCCGGGCGGGTGCGCAGCAACGCGGTCAGCTGCACGGTCGGTGCCCAGCCGACGCGGCCGAGGTTGATCACGACCGGCGGATTGACGTCCCCGGCGAGCAGCGCGAAATACGGGTCGGCGAGGCCGTGGCGCGGCCGCACCCACAGCCGCATGCGCGGCGGCTCGCCCACACGGCCCGCCAGGTAACCCGCGGTCGCCGGGTCGACGCGGACCTCGCACGCCTTGGCCAGACCGAACACGCCCTCGGACGTCTCCCCGGTGATCGACGGCGATCCCGGCGGCGGCTCGGCGGGCATCATCGGGACGTCGGACCATTCCGGGCGCCGCATCGGCAGCCGTCCGGTGGTCACCCGCGCCTCGACGCAGCTGCGGCCACGCTGTTCCAGCCGGATGGCCACCACCGTCGCGCGGCGGCCGACCTTGCGCAGATCGGTGCGCAGGAGCACCGGCCCCAGTGCGGGCGCGTGCAGGAACTCGGCGCTGATGGCCAGCGGCTCGGCCGGTGGCTCACCGCGTTCGTGCAGGCCGACCACCGCGGTCCTGGCCAGCAGAGCGAGCAGGAAGCCGCCGTGCGGATGGGACCCGATCGACCATTCCGCGCGCAGGACCGCGGTGAACGTCCCGTCCCCCATCGAGCGGATCGCGCAGGCCGCTTCGAGCGACGCGCCGCCGTTGTCCGTCGTGCTCACGAACGGCCGATCCCGGTCCCCCGGAAGCCCGGGCCCCCTGAGCCGAGCAGGGGAAGCGGGTCCGTACCGGCGGCGAGGTGCAGCGTGCGCAGCGGGTTCACGGTCGGAACTTTACGTGTTCACAAGGGGGAAACGCAGGTACCTGGTGATCGTGTCCGCAGAAGATGATCTTTCTACTGCCCCAGGTGCAGCCGTGCGAAGAGCAGCGCCTCGGCGAGATCGCGGGCCCGCTGGGCGGCGCCGGTCGCGTGCCGGGTGTTGATCTCGAGCACGATCTGACCGGCGAAGTCGCTGCTGACGAGCTTCTCCAGCAGTTCGGCGCACGGCTGGTTCCCGCGTCCCGGCACCAGATGCTCGTCCTTCGGCACGCCGGTGCCATCGGCGAGGTGGACGTGCCCGAGCCCGGCGCCCATCCGGTCGGCGAGCGCCAGCGCGTCCATCCTGGCCGCCGCGGTGTGCGACAGGTCCAGCGTGTAGTGCCGGAACCCGACATCGGTCGGATCGATGGACGGCCGGAAAGCCGACACGCGCGCGTTGCGCGAACCACCCGGCGGCCGCACCTTGAACATGTTCTCGACCGCGATCTCGATGCCGCTGGCGTCTTCGAGCTCCCGGACGAGCCCGGGAAAGGCGTCGCCGTAGCGGCGCTGCCAGCGGAACGGCGGGTGCACCACGACGGTGCGGGCGCCCAGCTCGACGGCGGCGTCCACGGACCGGCGCAGCCGCACCTCCGGATCCGGCGACCAGACGCGCTGGGTGATCAGCAGCGACGGCGAGTGGATCGACAGCACGGGCACGCCGGTGCGCCGCGACCAGCGTCGCAACGCCGAGACGTCCTGGCTGACCTGATCGGCCCACACCATCACCTCGACGCCGTCGAAGCCGAGGTCCGCGGCCAGCTCGAACGCGGCACCGGCGCCGAGTGGCCACACCGACGCCGTCGACAGCCCGACGGGGACATGGGCCGAGGATTCGCTCACGCCGCCCATCCTGCCTGCTGCTCGCTCCAGTGCCCCGCGCCGGTCACCGTGGCGCCGCGCATGGGCGACCTCGGGAAGGTGCCGGAGCTGCCCGGCCGCTCGGCTAACGTGACACGAGCTGCAGTGCCGCGGGTGTCACCGTGACGACCAGGCCGACCAGTACCGCGAGGACCGTGGTCTGCAGGTCCTCGGCGCGGCGGATCTTCCGCACGATCCAGACCAGCCCGACGATCACCACCAGCGCGCCGATCAGCGCGGCGGGGGCGAGGTTGACCCACAGCCAGTTGAAGCCCAGCCAGACCCCGGCACCACCGACCACGCCGAGGGCGAGCTGACCCGCCAGCACCAGCCACTGCTTGCCCGGTGACCCGGCGGGTTCGGCTTCGGCGACAGGTTCGGCGGCCGGGGCGTCCTCGTCGTACTCGTCCTCGTACTCGCCGGACTGCTCGTAGCCGTAGTCGTCGCGGTCGAAGTCGGGGGGGCCGTCCGGGTAGGACGGCTCGTCGAACTCGCGCTCGTACTCGTCGAGGTTGTCGGGCGCGTCCTCGCGGCCGGGAGCGAACGGCATCGGCGCCGGGTGGCCCATGGTGGGCGGGCCGCCGTCGTCGTAGTCGTCGTGGGCCGGGTAGTCCTCGGCCTCCGGGTACGGCTCGGGTTCGGCCTCGGCGGGCGGCACCGGCGGGACGACCGGCATGACGCCGACCTCGGTGTCCTCCAGCTGTTCCTTCTGCCGCCGCTTGCGCCAGCCCGCCAGCCCGGCGGGCGGGACGTCGCCCGCGGGCGCCTCGGGCTCGTCGGCGACGGCCGCGAACTGCTCGGTGTGCGGCTCGGCCTTGGGGGCCTGCCGCCGCCCGGGGGCCCGGCGTGGGCGCCGGGGCGCGTTCTCGGGCGCCGGGGCGGCGAAGGTGCCGCTCGCCATCGGGCCCGGCGCGGGCGGGGCGTCGGCGTCGGGCGCGCCGTCGAGGCCGTCCAGCCGGGCCGCCAGCGGGCCGGCGGGCGGTGGCGGGGCCTGGCCGGGGCGCCGGCGGACCGGCTGCACCTCTTCGCGGGTCTCTTCGGCTGCGGGCGGAGTGGGCGGCGCAGGCGGGCCAGCGGGCGGGCGCGGCGGACGGCGCGGCGGCACCGGCATCTGGCCGGACTCCTGCGGGCGCGCGAACTGCCCCGACTCCTGGGGCGGCCGGGCGAACTGACCCGATTCCTGCGGCGGACGGACGAACTGACCCGACTCCTGCGGCCGGACGAACTGGCCGGACTCCTGCGCGGCGGGCCGCGAGGGAGGGGCAGGAGGGGCGGGCGGCTGCACGTTCGGCCGCGGCAGCGGCTGCGATTCCTGCGGCATCGGCCGCGGCGCGGGCGGGGTGTCCCCGGCCGGGCGGCGCCGCGACGTGGGTGCCGCGGGCGGGGCCGGCGGGGCCCCTGGCGGCGGGCCGTCGGCCGTGACCCGGTCGATGATGGCCTGCGGAGCGGTGTCGCCGACGCTCGCTCTCCGCCGTCCACCGGGTTCCGGGGCCGGGTCGTCGTCCTCGGCGGCACGCCTGCGGCGGCGCCGTGAACTCTCGACCTGCCCGCCGTGTTCGGCGAGCAGTTCGGCCACGGTCTTCTGCGGCTGGTCGCCTCCGGTCTGATCCGTCATACCGTGCTGTCCCAAGCGCGCTCGGGGGTTACCGCACGGGGTAAGTCGGTACCCGACGGGTCGCCGGCGGCGCCGCGCGCGCTGAACACCGTCCTCTGCATCTCCGTCACCTCTTCACCGTGCCCGTTTTCCGTCAGCGAAGTCCAGTCCGCTGCTGTCACCGGTCTTCTCCCGCGCCGAAGCGCCGGGAAAGACCGGCCCCAGTGTCGTCCGCACCGTTGGAATGGTCCAGCCGCCGCAGGATGACACCCTCTCGCAGAGCCCATGGGCAGATCTCGAGTTCTCCGAGAGAAAGCGCTCGCATGGCGCCCTGCGCCACCAGCGCCCCCGCCACCAGCTGGTGGGACCGGCTCGCGCTGACCCCTTCCAGGTGCGCCAGCTCGCCCGAAGGCATCCGCGAAATGAAGGCGAGAAGCTGACGCAGTGCGGTGTCGGTGAGGGTACGTCGGACGCGGGGGCCGCTCGCCGAGGGGGCGGCTCCGGTGAGCCTGGCCAGCGAGCGGAACGTCTTCGACGTCGCGACGACCCGGTCGGGTTCACCCCATTTGGCGACCTTCTTGGCCAGCCCGGCGAGCTGGTCCTCAAGCCAGGCCGACGTCGCGACGAGCTCCGAGCGGGTCGGCGGGTCGTGCTGGAACCGGGTCCTGGTGATGCGACCGGCGCCGAGCGGAAGGGATTCGGCGAGCTGGGGCTCCTCGTCGACGCCCATCGCGACCTCCAGCGAGCCGCCGCCGATGTCGAGGACCAGCAGGTTCCCCGCCGACCAGCCGAACCACCGGCGGACCGCGAGGAACGTCAGCCTCGCCTCGTCGACGCCGGAGAGGACCTTGAGTTCGACCCCGGTCTGCTCGGCGACCCTGGCCAGCACTTTCGCGGAGTTCCTGGCCTCGCGTACCGCCGAGGTGGCGAAGGCCATGACCTCCTCGCAGCCGAGCCGCGCGGCGGCGGCCTTGGCCGATTCCACCGCGCCGACCAGCTCGTCGGCCCCCTGCCTGCTGAGGTCGCCGGAACGGGTGATCTGCTCGGCCAGCCGCAGCACCGACTTTTCGGAATGCATGGGGGTCGGGTGGGCGCCGCGATGGGCGTCGACCACGAGGAGATGGACGGTGTTGGAACCGACGTCGAGTACCCCTAGGCGCACGAGGGTCCAGCGTACCGGCCGCACGGCCAGGTCACGAAATCGTAACCAACGCCACAGCCTTCCGTACGGTTTTCGTTGCCCGTCAGCACTCGACGCGGCGCCGGTCGATCAGCGGGAACGCTTCAATGCGGAGAGGAACGCGGTGAACGCCTCGCCCGAGAAGGCCAGCTCGCCCGCCTCCCGCGCCTTGGTGTCCCGGACGTGCGCCTGAGCACTCAGCGCCACCTCGACACACGCGTTGACTTGCCCACCGGAGTAGCTGCTCTTCCGCCAGTCGAGCGCCACTTCGACGCAGTTGTTGTTCGTGCCGCCCGAGTAACTACTCTTCCGCCAGTTCCTGTTCGTCATCATCTGCCAGTGCCCTCATCTGCTGCTTGATCAGGTGCGCCGAGTCGTCAGGTGACAACGCGGCGAGTACGGCGTCTTCGAATGCGGTGGTGAAGCGCTGCACATCGGCCTCATTTTCCACCCAAGCCCCACCCGCCGGGTACTCCAGGTAGACACCAGGCGTCTCACCCTTGTCCGGAAAGTCCACGATCGTCACAGCGCCAGACATCGTTCCGTACGCGCCTGCCGAGAAGGGCATGACCTGCACGGTGACGTGCGGCAGAGCCGCCACCCGCAGCAGGTGCTCCAACTGGTCGCGTTGCACCTCACGGCTGCCGACCTTGCGGCGGATGACTGCCTCGTCGAACACCATGTGCAAGTTCAGTGGATTGGAGTCGTACAGCACTTCCTGGCGCGCCTTCCGCACCGCAATATCGCCGTCCACCGGGATTTCTTGGTCATGGAAGCGCGACGCGGCCGCGAATAGCGCCTGCGTGTAGGCCTCGGTCTGAAGCAGGCCGTGCACCACACTCAGTTCGATCGCCCTGATCCCGTTGGCTTCGCGTTCGGCGTTGAGCATCTGCCGGAACGACTTCGGCGTGCTCGACGGCAGGCGGACCGGTTTGGGCTCGTCGCGGGCCTGTTCCCACAGCTTGACCGCCAGCTCCCGAGCCGCGTCGCTCGCGCCGTAGAACCCGAGCAGCGCCAGGACCGTCGACCAGACCGGGAGCACGTGCCCCGACTCGTAGCGGCTCACGGTGCTTTCGGAGGCCTTCAGCTCATCCGCCGGAGCGGACAGCGCGTGACCGGCCTGTGTCCGGAGTTCGAGAAGGAAGTGGCCAAGTCGCTTCTTGGCCCTCGTTGGGGACGCCATGCGCTGCATCGTAGCGACCTTGCACGTGCGCGAGCATCACTCTTTACGGGCATTGCTCATGCAATTGCGCGTCTCTACCGTTGCACAAGCCGGTGGGGTGGAGTGCCCCGGAAGACGGGTGGCGTCGCATGGTGGTGAAGCGCCCGTCGCCACCCCACCGGCCCTAACCGAGGAGGTTGTAGATGGACGGCTCCGTCGCGACAGACGAAGAGGGCGCGTCGCCCGTGTCACGCACCGAGGGCGTCATCGACCAGGCTCGCACGCTGCGCGCCCACCTGGACGAACTGCTGGTCTGGCTCAGGTTCCAGCGCCAGGACCCGGAGGCGTTCCCCAACGCCCTCCGCTCGGTCGGCAACGCGCTCCGCTTCACCGGCGAGGACCTGGTCGCCCACGCCGATGAACTCGCCCGCGCCAACCAGTGACGTGGCGCGCGCCGCTCAGGACTCGAACTTGTAGCCCAGCCCGCGCACCGTGACCAGGTGCCGCGGCGACCCCGGGTCCGGCTCGATCTTCGACCGCAACCGCTTGACGTGGACGTCGAGCGTCTTGGTGTCACCGACGTAGTCCGCGCCCCACACCCGGTCGATGAGCTGACCGCGGGTGAGCACCCGGCCGACGTTGCGCAGCAGGTACTCCAGCAGGTCGAACTCCTTGAGCGGCAAGGAGACCTCGGCCCCGTCCACGGTGACGACGTGGCGTTCGACGTCCATCCGCACCGGGCCGGCCGCGAGCACCAGCGGGGTCAGCGCGTCACCGGTGTCGCCCTCGCCGCCGCGGCGCAGGACCGCGCGCACCCGCGCGATCAGCTCCCGGGCGGAGTAGGGCTTGGTGACGTAGTCGTCGGCGCCCAGTTCGAGGCCGACGACCTTGTCGATCTCGCTGTCGCGCGCGGTCACCATGATCACCGGGACCGCGGAACGCTGACGCAGCTGCTTGCACACGTCGGTCCCGCTCATCCCGGGCAGCATGAGGTCGAGCAGCACGATGTCGGCGCCGTTGCGGTCGAACTCCTCCAGCGCCTGCTGGCCGGTGCCCGCGACGGCGGCGGTGAAGCCCTCCTTGCGGAGCAGGAAGGCGAGCGGGTCGGCGAACGACTCTTCGTCCTCGACTATGAGAACCCTCGTCACAGGTTTCCTCCATGATCCGGGCTGTCCTGCCCTGTGGCCACGAGCCGGGGTGTCCGCTCGGGGGTCTTCTCCTGCCGCCCCGCCGGGATCGCGGTGCGGCCGGGTTCGGGTGCGGGTTCGCCCGCGTGCGCGGGGATGCGCAGGGTGAACGTGGAGCCGGTGCCGGGACGGCTCCAGAGTCCCACGGATCCGCCGTGGTTGGCGGCGACGTGCTTGACGATCGCCAGGCCGAGGCCGGTGCCGCCGGTGGCGCGCGAGCGGGCCTTGTCCGCGCGGTAGAACCGCTCGAACACGCGCTGCTGGTCCTCCTCGGCGATGCCGATGCCGCGGTCGGTGACGGCTATCTCGACCACCCCGTCGCGCAGCCGCCTGCTGATCGACACCGGGCTGCCGGGCTGCGAGTACGCGACGGCGTTCTCCAGCAGGTTCGACAACGCGGTGACCAGCAGCGTCCGGTCGCCCTCGACGAGCAGGCCGCTGGCGGCGTCGGTGGTCACGGTGATCTCGGCGGATTCGGCGGAGATCGAGGCCCGGCCCAGCGCCTCGCGGACGACGGCGTCGACCTCCACGACGTTCAGATCGGGCAGCCGCTCGGCGCCCTGCAGCCGCGAAAGCGCGATCAGTTCCGTGACGAGCTGGCCGAGGCGCGTGGACTCGCGGAGGATCTTGCCGCCGAAGCGGCGGACCTCCTCGGTGTCCTCGGCGGCGTCGAGGACGGCCTCGGTGAGCAGCGCGATCGCGCCGACCGGGGTCTTGAGCTCGTGGCTGACGTTCGCCACGAAGTCGCGGCGAACCGCTTCGAGCCGGATCGCCTCGGAGTGGTCGACGGCCTCGACCACGGTGAACCCGTCCCCCAGCGAACGGACCAGGCCGAGCACCGCCTCGGGCTGGCGGCCGCGTGCCTCCAGCGGCGAAAGGTCGATCTCCATCGGCTCGTCGGTCTCGACGACCTGCTCGGCCGCCTTGCGGGCGCGCGGGTCGGCCTGGTTGACCTTCACCAGGCCGAGCTCGTAGGCCCGCGGGTTGTGCAGCACCATGTCGCCGAACTTGTTGAGCACGACGACGCCGTTGTTCGAGGAGCGGATGAGCCGGGCCAGCAGCTCGGCCACGGTGGGGCCGGCGGGGCGCCGGGCTTCCCCCCTTCGGGTGCGGATTTTGGCCGCGAGGAAGCCGACAACCACGCCGACCACCAATGCGCCGATGGCCAGTGCGAGTGAAGCAGGCGTGGTCACGGGGGAATCGTAAGCATCGAAGTGGCCTTCCGGCCTAGTCCCGGATGCCTTGTCGTGAGCACCGTGACACCTCCAGGCGACAAGTTCGCCCTGGTGTCAGGCCTCGTTCACGTTTCGGACGCCGTGCCGAGACCTTCGATAGACCGTATGTCCTCTTCGGACAACTTCAGTCCGCCCGCCGCGACATTCTGTTGGAGATGGTCGATATCCCCCGTTCCGGGGATGGCCAGCACGTTCGGTGACCGGTGCAGCGTCCACGCCAGCCGGATCTGCGCGGCGGTGACCCCGTGGTGTCGCGCGACGGATTCGACCCGTTCGTCCACGGCCGCCTGCCCGCTGGCGACCGCGAAGAACGGCACGAACGCGATCCCCTGCTCCGCGCAGAGCCGCACGAGGTCGTCGTCCTCGCGCCGCGCGGTCAGGCCGTACTGGTTCTGCACGCAGACCACCGGCGCGATCGCCTTGGCCTCGGCGAGGTGTTCCGGCCCGACGTTCGAGATGCCGAGCTCGCGGATCAGCCCGGCCTCGCGCAGTTCGGCGAGCGCGCCGAAGCGGTCGGCCAGCGAACCGGTGCCGCGTTCGAGCTGCTCGCCGAGCCGCAGGTTGACGACGTCGAGGTGCTCGCGGCCGAGCTGGCGGAGGTTCTCCTCGACCTGCCCGCGCAGTTGCTCGGGCCGCGCGGGCGGCAGCCATTCGCCCGAGGCGTCGCGGCCGGGGCCGACCTTGGTGGTGATGACCAGGTCGTCGGCGTACGGCGCGAGCGCGGTGTTGATCAGCTCGTTCGCCGAGTAGGCGCCGGAGAAGTAGAACGCGGCGGTGTCGATGTGGTTCACGCCCAGCTCGACGGCGCGGCGCAGCACCGCGATCGCCGTCTCGCGGCCCCGGCCCTCGCCGCCGCCCATCAGGCGCATGGCGCCGAAGCCGAGGCGGTTGACGGTGAACGAGCCGAGCTGCCAGGTACCCGCCGCGGCGGCGGGAGTGGTTGTCCGTGTCATGCCTTCAAGGCTCTTCTCCGCGCCCGGATCGCGCCGGGTTTGGCAGCATGCTGCCAAACCGGAGGACACTGGCCGGGTGGAGACGATCAGGGACGTCGTCGCGGTGCGCGGCGAACAGGAGCTGTTCGACCGGACGGCGCACCTCTTCGAGCGCGCGTCGGACATCGCGTGCGCCGCGCGCGACCTGCACACCTGGGCCACTTCGCAGCGTCAGGTGCGGCACGGCGGGGCCTCCGGCGCTCCCCGCGACCTGCGGATCCGCAAGATCTACCTGCCGGGCGTGCTGCTCGCCCCGGACGCGGCCGCCGAGCTGGCCGAACGCGTCGCGCTCGGTGCCCGGATCCGGATCACCACCGCCGAGATCAACGAGACGATCCTGCTGGACGGGCGGGTCGCGATCCTCGCGGGCGACCAGTCGGGCGGGGTGCGGACCTACAGCGTGCTGACGCGACCCGAGCTGGTGCAGGGCATCTCGTCGCTGTTCGACGCCGCGTGGCGCTCCGCGGCGGACCTGGCCGTCTACGACGCGCGGTTCGCGGAACTGCGGGAGCAAGTGCCGCGGATTCTCGAACTGCTGTCGTCCGGCTGCAAGGACGAGACGGCCGCGCGCACGCTCGGCGTCGGCCTGCGGACGTACCGGCGGTGGGTCGCCGAGCTGATGACCGCGCTCGGCGCGACCTCCCGCTTCCAGGCCGGGGCCCGCGCCAGGGAAGCGGGGCTGCTGTGAAGGCGCGCCTGGCGCGGTAGTGCCTAGCCGCGCAACGCGTCCACCGGCTCGATCGAAGCGGCCCGCAGCGCCGGGTACGCCCCCGCCAGCAGCCCGACCAGCGCACCAGCCACCGGGGAGGCCAGCACCACGAGCGGGTCGACGACGGCCGTCCACTCGCGCGCGAGTGCCACCAGGACGACGGTGAGCACGCCGAGGCTGGTACCGACCAGCCCGCCAAGCAGCCCCAGCACCGCGGACTCGGTGACGAACTGGGCCGCGATCTGCCGCCGCCGCGCGCCGAGCGCACGCCGCAGGCCGATCTCCGCGGCCCGTTCCATGACCGACACCAGCGTGGTGTTGGCGATCCCGACCGCGCCGATCACCAGCGCCAGCCCGGCGAGGAGCAGGAACAGGCTGTCGACGTCCGCGGCCACCGTGTCGCGCAGTGACCGGGGATCCGGTGGGGCCGCGACGGAAAGCAGCTGTGGCGCTTCGGGACGCAGCGCCGTCGGCAGCTGGGCCGCGACGACCTGTGCGCTGCCGAGCCGGGTCTCGACCAGCATCTTCGCCGGGTCGTCCGGCGCGGGCGGACCGTAACCGTCGAGCGCGGTGGTGGCCGGGACGATCACGCCGAGACCGGCCTGGGGCAGCCGTTCCGGCGTGCGGACGATACCGATCACCGTGTAGGCACGGCCCCCGAGGAACACCGCGGGCTGGGCGTCGAGCCGGGAGACACCGAGCTGCGCCGCGGCCGGCACCCCGAGCAGCGCCACTCGTTCGCCCCGCCGCTCGTGGAACTCGTCGAACAGGGTGCCACTCACGACCGGGGTGTGCGCCGCCCGCAGCGCTCCCGGGGACACCGCGTAGACGTCCAGCGTGTGGGCGTCCCGGGCTCCCGGCAGCGCCCTGGCACTGACCTGGGTGCCCGGCGGCAGCGGGACCTTCCAGTACCGGCCCGCGTCGGCGACCCCGTTCACCGCCCGCGCCCGCTGGTCCGCGTCGGCCGGGAAGTCCAGCACCGGGTCGATGGTCCGCACCTTGGCCCCGGCGTCGGTCACCGTGACCTCGGTCGCCGACAGCACCGTGAACCGGGCGCTGATCTGCCCTGCCGAGGTGGCGGTGAAGCCGAGGATGGCCACCAGCGAGGCGGTGCCGATCACGGTGCCGAGCATGGTGAGCGCCGAACGCGCGGGCCGCTGCAGCAGCCCGGCCAGCGCCTCCGCGGCCAGGTCCCGGATGGCGAGCGCCGATCTCCGGGGGCGCCGCACGGTCACCGCCCCCGCCCGTTCGCGGCCTGCCGCTCCCGCATGGTGCCGTCGGAGATCTCGAGCACCCGGCCCGCCCTGGCCGCGACGACGGGATCGTGGGTGATCACCACCATGGTCAGGCCTGCCTCGTGCAGACCGCCGAACAGGTCCAGCACCGCGGAAGTGGTGCCGGAGTCGAGGTTGCCGGTCGGTTCGTCGCACAGCAGCAGGCTCGGCCGGTTGGCCAGCGCCCTGGCGATCGCGACCCGCTGGCGTTCGCCGCCGGACATGGTCGTGGGCAACGCGTCACGACGGGCGCCGAGGCCGACCCGCTCGAGTGCCTCGTGCGCCCGGGTCCGGCGCAGCCGCCGCGGCGTCCGGTTGTAGAGCATGGCCAGCTCGACGTTCTCGGTGGCCGTCCGATGGGGCAGCAGGTGGAACGCCTGGAAGACGAACCCGACCGTGCTCCCGCGCACCGTGGTCCGGTCGGCGTCCGGCAACCCGGCGACGTCGACGCCGTTGAGGGCGTAGACCCCGCCGGTCGGCGTGTCCAGCATGCCCAGCAGGTTCAGCAGCGTGGACTTCCCGGACCCGGACGGTCCGACCACCGCGACGTACTCGCCGGCCCGCACGGTCAGATCGGTGGCGCGCAGGGCGTGCACCGGCGGGGCGCCGGGATAGACGCGGTGCACCCCGCGCAGCGCGATCACCGGCGGTACCTCCGCCACGGCGTTCACCGGCCGATCACCACCTGGTCTCCTTCCGCGAGGTCACCCGCGACCGGCGTGATCTCGACCAGACCGCCGCCGGAGCGGCCCGCCCTGACCTCGACCGTCCGCTGCGTACCAGCCGCGCCCGCGACGACGACCCGGGTCCGCCCGTCGCCCGAGGACGTCACGGCCGCCGAGGGCACCGCGAGCACCGGCCCCCCGGTCTGCGCGAACTTCAGCGTGAGCCGGACGTCCTGGCCGATCAGCGCGGGTTCGAGCGGAGTGTCCGGGGTGATCGTCACGGCCACGTACGAGGTCCCCGACGCCTGCCCCTTGCCCTGCTGGTCCCCTGAAGCGCTGGGCGGGTTCTGGGGCTGCTCCCCGATCGCGGCGACCTTTCCCGCGCCGCGGAACCCGGTCACCTCGGAGTCGATCTCCGCGACGGCACCGGGCTGGACGAGGCTCCGGTCGGCCGGGTCGAGGCGGCCGATCACCTGCAGCCTGCCCGAGGACAACGTGACCAGCGGGGCCTCCACCGCCTTGCCGGGCTGAGCGCCCTGTTTGGTGACCCTGGCCGGGAACGACGGCAGGAAGACGAGTTCCGCCTGCGGCACCATCGGGCCGGTCCTGGCGTCCAGGTCGGCCAGCCGTTTTTCCGCCGTGCGCAGATCCGCGCGGGCGTCCTCGACGACATGCGGGGACGCGGGCTGTCCCGGCGCGGCCTGTCCCTCGGAGACATCGCGCAGCCGTCGCTTCGCCTGCGTCACGGCGTCCTGCGCGGCCTGCGTCGCCGCCTGGTCCTCGCCGGACGCGCCGCCCGCGCCACCGGTCGTCGGCACGGCGAAACCCAGCCGCTCGTAGTACGCCCGCACGGCCCGCTTGGTCGCGGCGCCGAACACCCCGTCCGGATCACCGGCACTGGGGAATCCCAGCTCGGCGAGCGCACGCCGCAGCCCGGCCACGTCCTTTCCGGTGTCGCCCGGCCGGAGGTCGCGATAGGCGGGCTCGGTGCCGGGCAGCGCGACGAGCGGCCTGCCCGACACCTCGACGAGCACGTCACCGGCGTTGACGGTGTCCCCCGCGGCCTTGCGCACCGCGGTCACCACGGGCTTCGGTCCCGCTGCGGCACCGGCGGGGCCCCCTGCCGGGACGGGTGTGGCCTGGACGTCGTCGGTCCCGGCCACGGTTCCCCGCACCACGACGGTGGTGCCCACGACCTGCCGTTTGACCGGTGCCGTCAGCACGGTCGGCGCGACCGGACGTTCCTCGGCCGCCAGCTGTGCCGGCGATTTCACGAACGCGGCACCCGCCACCCCGCCCGCGGTGAACAGCACGACGGCACCGGCCACCAGCAGCAGCACCCTTTTACGACGTTTCAGCACGCTGCCCGGCGCGGTTTCCTTTTCGCGGGGGACACCGCCGGGGGACGAGCCGTCAGCCGCCATTGGCCACAATCTGTTCCGCCGCCTTGACGACCAATTGCCAGGTGTCACGCAGCTGGTTCAGCGCGGGCGCGTTCTTTTCGAGCAACGCCTGCTGATATCCGCTTTCCACGGCGAACCGGATCCCCGGCAGGTTTGTGCGCTGTTTGCACGTGACATCGGCGACGGCGGTGGCGATTTCGGCCGACGACCGCGGTGCCGGCCACTTCTGCTTGCGCGGTTCCTCCGGCGACTTGTACGCATACCCGGATTCGGCCATGCACGCGCTCCACGCCGCGTTCACCGCGACGACCCTGCTGTCCCCCTGCGCGCGTTCGGCGGCCTGTGCGGCGAGCCTGCCCGCCAGTTCCTTGTCGAGCTTGTCGTACTCGGGCACATGCACGACGGAGGCCTCGAAACAGCCGCCGCTGCCCTCGTTTTCGGGCGGGGCGAAGCCGTAGAGCGCCTTGACCCAGGCCGCACCGTGCTTCTGCACCGCGTCGTCCAGCGTCGGCAGTTTCACGCCCTGCTCGCCGAGCGACTGCAGGGTTCCGGTGCCCGGCGGCGAGTAGCCCGATTCCTTCGCCTGAGCGAGATCGTTGATGCCGTATGCGGGCAGCGGCACGCTGTCGCCCTTGGCCTTGCCACCGCCGGGGGCGTCGTCCGTCTTGTAGTCGAATCCCTTTTCCCGCATGCATTTCGTGGTGAGAATGACGCCCGCCTTGTCCAGCGTTTCCTGACGGCCTGCCGCGAGCCGGACGTACGGGTCGAGCGGGAGGTGGACCGCCGCCGGATCGGCCGGGGCGGGAGCCGGGTTCGCCGGAACCGCGGGCTCCGGAAGCGATCCCGCGTCGGGGGTGCCGGACGGGCCCGCGGCGCAGGAAGCCGCCAGCACCAGGAGAAAACCGAACGCCGGAAGAAGAACCGAACGTCTCTTCATACGAGCCCACCCTACCAGTTCCTGTTTTCCGATAGACGGCGGAAAAGCTTTCCGGACGCCGATACGACGTCCGGAAAGCTCAGAAATCACCGCCATTGGCCACGAATTACGAAACCGCCACGGAAGCGGGGCCGGTCATTCAGCAGCCACGGCCGTCGACACTGAGATAGTCACCTCGGCTCCAGCCGACCACCCCGGTCGTGTCGTTGCGGTGGTAGCCCCACCAGTAGCTGCCCACTTTCCGCGCCACCGTGCTGCACTGGCCCTGCCCCTGGTAGCCGAGCCCCTTGACAGTGCCTCCGTCGGGCACCGACCTGATCCGGATGCCCTGGCCGATGTAGTCACCGTGCCAGCCCGCCGAAGCGACACCGGTGCCCAGCAGCAGGAACGCCGACGCGAGCGCTGCCAGCGTGACGAAAAACTTGCGCATCGTACGATCTCCCAATCATCGAGTAGGGATGACCTTTCAGCACCCGGTTTCCACACGACGAATTTACCGGCGGAAACAGGGCACCATTTCGATGCCCGCCGAAAAGCCTCGTCCGGGTCGAACCGGCTCGACGACGAAATCGAGCTTCCCCCTCCCCATTGCACGCCCGAGACGATCAAGCTCACCGGATTCGATGATGCTCGAAAAGAAAATGACGGATCCCTGCGGATCGCCCTTCCCCTTGTCCTGCACATCGGCAGGTATGACCATTCGTCACATCATGACGAAATCCCCTGGAGCCCCTGAGTCGAACAGTGTGAACGGCCATCGGCCACGGAATCGGAAGCCGCGACCGATGTCGACGGTCCATCGATTCCCAATCTACCAACGCCGCCGAGCGCCGGGCAACGACGTCCGGGCGATATCCGGACAGTTCACCCTTTCAGCGCACGGGGGACAAAAAACGGCCGGCCGATTCGGGCACGAATGCCAGAAATCGACCGGCCGTCGGAAATTTTCCGGCGATATACCGTCAGCGTCCCTGGTTGGCGACGGCGGCCGCGGCCTCCTTGGCGGCGTCCGGGTCGAGGTACTCGCCACCCGGCTTGACCGGCTTCAGGTCCTCGGTCAGGTCATAGCGCAGCGGGATGCCGGTCGGGATGTTCAGGCCCGCGATGTCCGCGTCCGAGATGCCGTCGAGGTGCTTCACCAGCGCGCGCAGCGAGTTGCCGTGCGCGGCGACGAGCACGGTCCGGCCCGCCCGCAGGTCCGGCACGATCGCGGTCTCCCAGTACGGCAGCAGCCGCGCCACGACGTCCTTGAGGCACTCGGTCAGCGGCGCCGCGTCGCCGAGGCCGGCGTAGCGCGGGTCGCCCGCCTGGCTGAACTCGTCCGCCGGGTCGATCTCCGGCGGCGGGGTGTCGTACGAGCGGCGCCAGAGCATGAACTGCTCCTCGCCGAACTCGTCGAGGGTCTGCTTCTTGTTCTTGCCCTGCAGCGCGCCGTAGTGCCGCTCGTTGAGCCGCCAGTCGCGCCTGACCGGGATCCAGTGCCGGTCGGCGGCGTCGAGCGCGATGTTCGCGGTCGAGATCGCGCGCCGCAGCAGCGAGGTGTGCACGACGTCCGGGAGCAGCCCGGAGCCTGCCAGCAGCTGCCCGCCCTTGCGGGCCTCGCCCTCGCCCTGCTCCGACAGCGGCACGTCGACCCAGCCGGTGAACAGGTTTTCCGCGTTCCACGTGCTCTGCCCGTGTCGCAGCAGCACCAGCGTCCCAAGTTCGGCCATGCCCACAGCCTGCCAGAACCCTTCCGCGCGCCCGCCGCGAGGCCGGGTTGCCGGGCCGGCTTGAACGGTGTTCTACACAGAGTGCGTTACCGATGAGTAACACTTTCACCCGACCAGAAGGCCGACTGTCAACAAGCGCGAAAAAAGGTGCAATGCACTCCACTCCGTTATCCCCGGTAGGAAAGTTCACTCGAACGGAGTAACCAGTAGTCTTGTGATTACTGGTCGACATCTGACAGGTTTGGCTACGTCCTACTCGGCCGGATTCCACGCACTCCCCGGCCGGAGTCGGGTACGACCGCGGCTCGTCTCCCCCCTGCCGAGCCGCGGCCCGCCAGGCCCCGTTGGCATCCCCCTCGTCACCGGGTCCACCGAGGCGGGAACTTCAGCGGGACGGCTCGAGATCGCGACTCCCCCCTCCCTCGAGCCGTTCCGCTGACCGGCTTCGCCTAGTCGGAAACCTGGCGGTTTCCTCCCGGTGTCCCGTTTCGTAGTGGGGGCCGAGCCCCCACACCCCCACGGTGCGTCCGGTGCCGGACCCAGCGTGGTTACGTCGTCGCGTCCGGGACCGTCTCGGCAGTCACCTTGGCTTCGCGGCGGCGTTTGCGGAGCCAGAGGAGCACCGCGACCGCGGGGACGCCCAAGACGAGCAGGAAGGGGGCCATGGCGCCGACGACGGTGAGCAGGCCGCCGCCGAAGACCAGGAAGGCGTGCCAGCCGCCCGCCAGGCCGCCCAGGAAGCCGCTCGGCCCCTCGGGCGCGGGGGCAGGAGGCGGCGTGCCCTCGGAGACCGTCAGCGTGATCGTGGACATCGCTACGCTGCCCGCCAGCGAGTTGCGACGCTGCTCCAGAGACTCCAGATCCGCCTCCCGGCGCGTCAGCTCGGTCTCCACCGCCGAGATCTCCGTGACCGACGTCGCCTTCGCCAGCAGCGCCCGCATCCGCTCGACACTCGCCCGCTGCGTCGCGAGCCGGGCCTCGACGTCGACGGTCTGCTCGGTGACGTCCTGGGTGTTCAGCTCGCGCTTGACGGTCTTCCCCAGCCCGGCCAGCTCGTCCAGTACCCCGTCGAGCTTCTCGGCGGGCACGGCGAGACTCAGCGTCGCGTGCGTGCCGCCGCTGCTCTCCTGCCCGGTGTAGCCGCCGGCGGCCTGCGAGACCTGACGTGCGCGCCCGATGACGTCGGCCACCTTCGGCGTGCTCAGTTCGAGCCGCGCGGTGCGCACCAGCTTCCGGTCGCTGACGCCCGGCTGGCCGACCGGCACCGGCGCCCCGCTCTTGCCCTTGTCCGGCTGCGGCGCCTTGCCCTGCTCCACCGGCGCGGAGTTGCCCGAGCCCGCGCTGTCGGCACGCATCGGCGCCGCGCTTTCCTTCGCCCCGTTCGTGCATCCCGCGAGCACCAGCGCCAGCCCGGCCGCCGCGAGCGCCGCTCTCCACCTGGTCCGCATCCGTGTTCTCCCTCCAGTCATGGCGGGAGGACGAACGGGACGATCAGCGCGGTTGCACGCGCCTGGTCACGAGTCGGTCAAGCCAGGCTCGTGCGGTTTCGCGGGTTCGACCAGATGCCGGA
Source organism: Amycolatopsis sp. NPDC058986 (assembly GCF_042741125.1). NCBI lineage: Bacteria > Bacillati > Actinomycetota > Actinomycetes > Pseudonocardiales > Pseudonocardiaceae > Amycolatopsis > Amycolatopsis sp. NPDC058986. The sequence continues at coordinate 246,133 of NZ_JBHYJW010000004.1, forward strand.
ACGCCTGGAGGTTCGCCAGCGACTCGCCACGCGAGACCCGCCAGTCCCATTCACGCTTGATCGACGTCGCGAACCCGAGCTCCAGCAGGATGTTGAAATCGCCGTCGGCGGCCTCGACGACCTGGCCGAGAATCTTGTCCAATTCGGACTCGGTGACCGTGTCGATGCCGAACCGGCCGACCAGGTAGATGTCCCCCATACTGTCCACTGTGTAGTGAACCCCGTACAGTTTCGCGTTGCGCTGCAACAGAAAACGGTAAACGTCCTCATGCGACTCGTCGGGACGGCGGCAGACGAACGCCTCCACCGAGAACGCGTGGTCACCCTCGACGAGCCAGCAGTTCGTCTGGAGCTTCTTGGTTCCGGGCAGTGTCACGAAGTACTTGCCGGGACCCCGCCGGTCGTACTTCAGCTCCGCGGCGTCCAAAGTGGACTTGATGACGGCGTCGAGCATCAGACGGCAACCTCCGAACGTAGTTCCAGCGCCCGCCGGAACGCGGTGGTGGCCTGAGCATAGATGTCCAGCAGCGAGTCCGTGGTGCGCCGCCAGGAGAACCGCCGCGCGTGGGTGACCGCGTTCGCCGCCAGCTCCGCCCGGCGCCCCGGCCGCAACGCGACCGACGCCAGCGCGTCCGCCCATTCCGGCGCGCCGTGCGAGGGCACCAGCAGCCCGGACACGCCGTGCGGCACGGCCACCGGCAGCCCGCCGACCTCGGCCGCCACCACCGGCGTCCCGCACGCCTGCGCCTCCAGCGCCACCAACCCGAAGGACTCGTTGTAGCTCGGCACCGCGACGACGTCGGCCGCACGGAAGACGTTCGCCAGCGCCTGCCCCGGCTGCGGCGGCAGGAACGAGACGTGCCGTTCGATCCCCAGCGAGACGGCCAGTTCGCGCAGCGCCTGCGGCTGCTCCAGCCCTGTCCCCGACGGGCCGCCGACGACCAGAACGACCAGCCGTGACGCCACCTCCGGCCGCTTCCGCAGCAGCTCCGCCGCCGCGTGCAGGAGGACGTCCGGCGCCTTGAGCGGCTGGATGCGCCCGGCGAACGCGAGCACGACGGCGTCCTGCGGCAACCCCAGCGCGGCACGGGCCGCGTATTGCGAGCCCGGCGTGAAGCGGTCGAGATCCACCCCTGGCGGCACCGCGTGCACCATGTCCTGCGGCGCGTCGTACAGCTCGATCAGCTGACGCGCCTCGACCGGTGTGTTCGCCACCAGCCGGTCGGCCTCGGCGACGACCTGCTCCTCGCCGATCACCCGCGTCCGCGGCTCCGGCGTGTCCCCCTCGGCGAGCGCGGCGTTCTTGACCTTCGCGAGCGTGTGCGCGGTGTGCACGAGCGGGACGCCCCAGCGGTCCCGCGCGAGCCAGCCGACCTGGCCGGACAGCCAGTAGTGCGAGTGGATGAGGTCGTAGTAGCCGGGCTCGTGGAACGCCTCGGCCCGCAGCACGCCGGAGGTGAAAGCGCACAGCTGCGCGGGCAGCTCGTCGCGGCCCAGCGGCTCGAACGGCCCCGCCGGGACGTGCCGCACGGTGACCCCCGGCGCCAGCTCGGCCAGCGGCGGCTGGTCCGAGGAGGTGGCCCTGGTGAACACCTCCACCTCGACCCCGCGGCGGGCCATCTCGGTGGCGGTCTGGCTGATGTAGACGTTCATCCCGCCGGCGTCACCGGTGCCGGGCTGTTCCAGCGGAGACGTGTGCACGGACATGACCGCGATCCGGCGCGGCGCAGCACGAAACCCCTGCAGGGAGATGCTCACCTGGTCAACTCCTGTGGTATCTACCGGTGCTGTGGCTGTTCTCCGGAGAACTGCCGAAGCACGGAGTTGAATTCCTCCGCTGACTCGACGAACGGCAGATGCCCCGCGTCAACGAACCAACGCAGAACGGCCCCCGGAATCTTCCCGGCGGCGTATTCCGCGGCCGCGGGGGCAACCACCCGGTCGTTCGTCCCGTGCACGATGAGGCAGGGCTTGTCGATCGCGGCCAGCACCTCCGCGCTGTCGACGTCGCGGCGGAACATCGCGGACCGCACCGACGGCGACACGCTCAGGCAGCTGCCGAGCAGGGCCTGCGCCAGCGGTCCGGGAACCGGTTTCGCCGCCATGGCCTTGCTGAACTCGATCAGCGCGGGCACCGCGACGTCCGGATCCTCCGAGAGCACCGCCGGGATCGCCGCGCGCATCGCGTCGCCGATCCGGCCGCCCTCGTGCCCCTTGCCGATCTCGGTGAGCGCCCCGGCCAGCACGATGCCACCGATGCGTGCGGAACCGTGCACGCGCAGGTAGTCCGTGATGACGAGCCCGCCGTAGGACCAGCCGACCACGATCGGGTCCGGACCGGCGAACTCCAGCACCGCGGCCAGGTCGTCGGCCCACACCCGCGGGTCGTCGTAGCCCTGCTTGGGCGTGTCGGACGCGCCGTGGCCGCGCAGGTCCATCGCGATGAGCCGGAACTGCCCGGCCAGCGCGGGATCCGCGAACTGCGACGCCCAGACACGGGACGACTGCGCCCAGCCGTGCACGAGGACGAGCGGTCGCGCGTGCCGCGCGCCGCCCACGGACAGGCCGATTCTGGCGCCGTCGGCGCCGGTGACTTCGGTACGCACTTACTTGACCGCCGAGAAGGACTTCCAGGTGCCCCAGTCGTAGAGCCAGTCGTTGACGTCGGACTGCGTCTGCTTCCCGAGCTTCGAGCCGGTGACCTCGACCGGGTCGCCGATCAGCGCCGAGGAGAAGTACTCCTTGGCGTCCGCGTCGAGCAGGTTCACGCAGCCGTGCGAGTTGTTGGTCTTGCCGATCGCGGCCGCGTTGTCCTGGTTCTCGTGGATGAACTCGCCGTGGTTGGAGAACCGGCACGCCCACTTCTTGTTGACGTTCGTGTAGCCGTAGCGGGCGTTGTCGAAGACGGCGTGTTCCTTTTTCTCCATGATGATGTAGGTGCCGAGCGGGGTGTTGCGCTCGACGTCGGAGTCCAGCCCGTTGCTGCACGGGTAGCTCTTGACCTTGGCCCCGTCGCGGTAGACGTTCATCTGGTGGTCCGGGGTGTTGATCTTGACGACCTGGTTGCGGCCGATCTTGAACTTCGTGGTGACGTCGGACTTCCCGTACACCCCGCCGCCGAGGTCGACGCCGTACAGCTTCGCCTCGACGTCGACCGTGATGTTGGCGGGCCAGTACTCCTTGGGCCGGTAGTCGACCTGCGTGTCGGAAAGCCAGCCCCACGCGCCCTCGACCTGCTTGTCGGTCTTGACGGTGAGCGCCTTTTCGACCGCGACCCGATCCTTCACCGGGGAGTCGAACTTGACGCTGATCGGCATCGCGACGCCGACCTGGGCGTCGTCGATCGGGTTGAGCGTCGCCCGGTTCTGGCTCGCGGGCTTCAGCGTGGTGAAGGCCCCCTTGAGCTCGGCGACCTTGTTGTCGCTGCCGGTGGCCTTCGCGGCGTAGGTGTAGGTCTTGCCGTAGCCGAGCGGCTCGGCGCTGGTCCAGCTCAGCCCGTCGCTGGCGAGCTCGCCCTTGACCTGCTTGCCACCGTCACCGGTGAGCGAAACCTCGGTGAGCTTCCCTTCGGTGACCTTCACCACAACCGGCGTCGCGACGGGTGCGTCCTTGGCGTCGACGGCGGGTACGGCGGTGATCTTCGCCTTCGGCTGCGCCGGCGCGGACGGCTGTCCCCCATTGCCGCCACTGCCTCCGTTGTCCTCCCCCGAACACGCGGCGACGATGACCGTGGCCCCTGCGGCCAGTGCGGCCTTGAACACCATGCGGCGATCCAACACTTACAACCTCCCGCTTGCCCCCTCGCCGACCGGCAGCCTCCACGCTCTCAACGTCGGCGACGGGTTCGACGTTACCTGCCGACCCGCAAGGTCACCCAGGCCCACTACCTGTGTAGACGCCCGTGCGGGGAACGGGTTGCCAGTGTTCAGGAGCACAAAACCCGGTTCACAGTGCGCAGTTGATGAGCAACGGCTCTGGGTGCAGCGTCACACCGAAGCGGTCGCGGACGCCGTCGCGGACCTCGCGGGCCAGTGCGAGCAGGTCCTCGGTACGGGCCTCGCCGCGGTTGGTCAGCGCGAGCGTGTGCTTGGTCGAGAGCGAAACGCGTCCGCCCGGCCCGGGATGTCCCTTCGTGAATCCGGCGCGTTCGATCAGCCAGGCCGCCGACAGCTTGACGCCGCCGTCCGCCGGATACCGCGGGACCTTCACCTCGGCGCCCACGACGCCGCCGATCCGCGCCAGCACGGCGTCGGCTTCGGCGGCGGGAAGGATCGGGTTGGTGAAGAACGAGCCCGCGCTCCACGTGTCGTGGTCGGCCGGGTCGAGCACCATTCCCTTGCCACGCCTCAGGTTCAGCACGGCCTCCCGCGCGTCGGCGGCCGGGACGAGAGCACCGCTCTCGACGTTGAGCACCCGTGCCAGTTCGGCGTACCGGATCGGCGCGGAAAGACCGTCCTCACGGATCTCGAAGCGGACGGTGAGCACCACTCCCGCGTCGGTGCCCTTGAGCACGCTGGTGCGGTAGGCGAAGCCGAGTTCGTCGGCCTTGACCGTGCGGACCTCGCCGGTGGCGCGGTCGTAGAGGTCGACCGAGACGATCGATTCGGCGACCTCGCAGCCGTAGGCGCCGACGTTCTGGATCGGCGTCGCGCCGACCGAGCCCGGGATGCCGGACAGGCATTCGAGCCCGCCGAGCCCCTCTGCGACGAGCGCGGCGACGAACTCGTCCCAGTTCTGCCCGGCGGCGACCTCGACGATCTTCCCGTCGCGGCTCCAGCCGGTGGTGGCGATCTCGATGAGCGTGCCGTCGAACCCGGCGTCGCCGACGACGAGGTTGGAACCGCCGCCGAGCAGCAGCACCGGCTCACCCGCGGCGTCGGCCTCGCGGACGGCGTCGACGAGGCCGGCGCTGGTCACGGCGGTGACGTACCGGCGGGCGGGGCCGCCGAGGCGCAGCGTGGTGTGGGCGGCGAGGTGCGTCGCGGCGGGAGTTTCGGCAGGCTTCACGCTCCCAAACGGTACTGTCCGGCTCATGGGATCTCGGATCGAGCACCGCGCAGAGTTCTCCGACGACGTCGCCGACGTGCTGGCGGCGGTCGCCGGGGAGGACGCGCTGGCGGCACGGCTGGAGCGGCTGGGCGGCGACGGCGCGGCGCTGCTCGCGTACTCCTGGTCGGACGACGACGAGATCTCCTACGAACTGCGCCAGGGCATCAGCGCCGAGCGGCTCCCCCAGGCCGTGCGGGCGCTGCACAAGGGCGACCTGGTGGTGCACCGGACCCAGACCTGGCGGCCGGACGGCGACGACTACACCGGCGAGGCGACCGTCGAGGTCGGTGGCGTGCCGGGCGAGATCACCGCGCGGACGTCGCTCGCGGTGTCGGGCGACCGTGTCGTGCTGCTGACCCGCGGCGAGGTGACGGTGCGGATCCCGCTGTTCGGCGCGAAGCTGGAGAGCGTGATCGCCGAGCAGGTGACGAAGCTGCTCGAGCGCGAGGGGGAATTCACCGCGAAGTGGCTGGCCGACCACTGAAACCCGGCGCGCTCGTCGGCGCGCCGACCCGGGGCACCACGAACCCGAACCGCCTGCGGCGTGTCGACCGCTGGCTGGCCGGTGACCCCGCTGTCGCGGCGTTGTTGCGTCGTGCGCCGGACCCGCTCGTCGTCGATCTCGGCTACGGCGCTTCGCCGGTGACGACGGTCGAGCTGGCGCGCTGGCTGCGTTCGGTGCGTCCGGATGTCCGGGTTCTGGGGTTGGAGCTGGACCCGGTGCGGGTGACTTTCGCGCAGCGGGCGGCCGATCCGCCGCGGCTGGAGTTCCGGCGGGGCGGGTTCGAACTGGCCGGGACGCGGCCGGTGCTGGTGCGCGCCTTCAATGTCCTGCGGCAGTACGCGGAGGACGAGGTCGCGGACGCGTGGTCGCTGATGCTCTCGCGGATCGCGCCGGGCGGATTGCTCGTCGAGGGCACGTGCGACGAGATCGGACGACTGTCCACATGGGTCACCGTGAACGCTTCCGGCCCGGTTTCGCTGACGTTGTCGCTCCGGCTGGATGCCCTCGATCAACCGTCCACAGTGGCCGAACGCCTGCCGAAGATCCTGATCCACCGCAATGTTCCCGGCGAGCGGGTGCACGCGTTCTTGTCCACTTTGGATGCCTGCTGGGCGGCAGCTGCACCGCTGCGGTCGTTCGGTGTGCGGGCCCGATGGCTGGAAACCGTGCGGATGCTCGCGGCGCGGGGCTGGCCGGTGCTCGGCCGCCCCGCGCGCTGGCGCCTCGGCGAACTCACCGTCCCCTGGGACAGTGTCGCCCCCGTGTGAGCGTTCCGACGGGGTTCAAACGCCCCAATGTGGCATTGGGTGCGTTGGACGCAGCGAACGCCACATTGGGGCGCATGGCCCCGCGCAACGGAAACCCGCGAGATATCCCGGACTCAGCCGATCTCTGAGGCGATCCACTGGGCGAGCACGTCCACGCGAGACGTCGTCTCGGGCGTGGCGTGCGGGCAGTCCGGGCCGTCGCTTTCGACCGACACGAGCGTGCCCGCCTTGGTTCCCTTCGCCACGAAGTACGGGGCGCCCGAGTCGTACGAGCAAGCGCTGGTGTCGTTCGCGGGCGCGACACCGACGACGCCCACCGTGGAGTCGGCCACCGCGTTCACCTTGAGCTCGCCGAGGTTCAGGTGCGTGGACGGCTTGGGGTCGACCGACGACGTCGCGCCCCACCCGGCGAGGACCACCTTTTCGCCGACGGTCGGCGCCTCGTTGCCGATCGCGAGCGGGCGGATGCCGGTCACCGGGCGGTCCAGCTTCCCGAGCGAGATGTCGTTCACGTCCGTCTGCCGGACCTCGACGACGTTGCGGACTTCGCCGCCCTTGTCGGCGAGGTCGACCTTGCCGAGCGTCGCCGTCGTCGGATACGGCACCGGCCCGCTGACCCGGGTGCCGTTGACGTCGTGGAAGCAGTGGCCCGCGGTGATGACCCACTGCGGCGCGACGAGCGCGCCCGAACACGCGCTGTCGCGCGTGCCGCCGTCCGGCTTCGGGATCTTGGTCATCGTGAACTTGACGCTGAACGGGTAGGCGCCGGCGGGCGCGGGCCGTCCGTTGGCCACCGCGTCGGCGGGCGACGCGACCAGCACGCCGGCGGCCGCCACGACGGCACCGACAGAAAGGGTTTTCTTCAAGAGGCTACGCATGCGTTCTTCTTCCCCGAATTGGCAAAGGGCCCCGGCGCGCTGGAAGGAGCAAGCCTCCGGTGACGGCCCTGTGGCGATCCGAACCTAGGGCAGGTTCTCTTTGTTGATCAAGCGCTTCGGCGCTTTCTGCCCTCGCGTCGAACGCGTTTTGCCCCCGATCCGGGAAAGTGCTGTTCATCCCGTGCACCCCGCTGCGTCACCCAGGGGCGACCTGGAGTGATCACGATGGACGGGTGACCCTGCTCGCCCAGATCACCGAGCTGCTGCGCGGCACCCTCGGCTCCCCATGGCTGTGGGCGCTGGTGTTCGCCGTGTCCGCGCTGGACGCGCTGCTGCCGTTCATGCCCAGCGAGACCACGGTGATCACGGTCGCGGTGCTCATCGGCCCCGACCCCGGACGGCTCGCCGCACTCGCCGTCGTCGCGGCCGCCGGTGCCCTGGCAGGCGACTGCCTCGGCTACGCCGTCGGCCGGGCCGCGGGACCACACGTCATCGCGCGGATGCAACGCGGCCCGTCCGGACGTCGCCGCTACGCCTGGGCACGGGTACAGGTCCGGCGGCACGGGGTGCTGCTGATCATGGCCGCTCGCTACCTGCCGGGCGGACGCGTCGCGAGCGCGCTCGCCAACGGCAGTCTCGGCTATCCGTTCGCCCGCTTCGCCGCGCTCGACGCCGCCGGCGCGACCCTCTGGTCGATCTACAGCGCGCTGATCGGTGCCGTCGGCGGCGCGGCCTTCGCCGACGAACCGGCCAAAGGTCTGCTGCTGTCCTTCTCCCTCGGCCTCGGCCTGGTCGCCGCGATCGAAGGCGGACGGCGCCTGCGGCTGCGCGCGCTACGGTCGGCGCAGGCGAACACCGCGGCTGCTCGAAACGCTCGGCGTCCAAGCCTCCGTCCCGATGCGGCCGACGAGTCCGGCGTGCCTGGCGACGGTGCGCTCACCATTCATTGCCCCGACCGCGAATCCTGAGAACTGGACGGTCCCGTCCGAACCGCGCCGAAACCATCGGCGACGTCACACTCACCGAGCCCCGCACAGCGCCGTGACCAGCACCGGAGACAATGGACGCGTGTCCGCTCCCGAACGCCGCTACGTCATCACCTTCGGCTGCCCCGACCGCACCGGCATCATCGCCCGGATCTCCGGGTTCCTCGCCGAGCACGGTGGTTGGATCGTCGAGGCCGCCTACCACACCGACCCCGACACAGGCTGGTTCTTCACGCGCCAGGTCGTCCGCGCGGACTCACTGCCCTTCGACGCCGCTGAGCTGCGCGCTCGCTTCGGTGAAGTCGCGGCGTCACTGTCGGCGGACTCGAACTGGCAGGTCAGCGACACCGGGGAGCGGCGCCGCGCGGTCGTGCTGGTCTCGAAGGCCGGGCACTGCCTGTACGACCTGCTCGGCCGCGTCGCCTCCGGCGAGCTGGACGTCGACATCGCCGCAGTGATCGGCAACCACGCCTCGCTGGGCGACATCACCCGCGCGCACGGCATCCCGTTCCACCACGTGCGCTTCCCGAGCGGCGATCCGGAGGGCAAGGCCGAGGCGTTCGAGCAGGTCCGCAAGCTCGTCGGCGAGCACGACCCGCACGCGGTGGTGCTGGCCCGGTTCATGCAGATCCTGCCCGCCGAGCTGTGCCGCGAATGGGCGGGCCGGGCGATCAACATCCACCACAGCTTCCTGCCGTCGTTCATCGGCGCGAAGCCGTACCACCAGGCACACACCCGGGGCGTGAAGCTGGTCGGCGCGACCTGCCACTACGTGACGGCCGACCTCGACGCGGGCCCGATCATCGAGCAGGACGTGATCCGCGTCGACCACGGCGACTCGGTCGAGGACATGGTCCGCAAGGGCCGCGACATCGAGAAGGTCACGCTGGCGCGCGGGCTGCGGTGGCACCTGGAGAACCGCGTGCTGGTGCACGGCAACCGCACCGTGGTGTTCTGACGCGGTTGCCGCGCACCCTGCGGCCTCACGCCCCGATGGTCGAGGCGTCGATGACGAACCGGTAGCGCACGTCGGAGTTCTCGACGCGCTCGTAGGCCTCGTTGACCTTGTCGGCCGAGATGGTCTCGATCTCCGCTCCGATGCCGTGCTCGGCGCAGAAGTCCAGCATCTCCTGCGTCTCGGCGATCCCGCCGATCATCGACCCGGCCAGCACCTTGTTGCCGCCGAGCAGCGAGAACGCGTTGTACGACAGCGGCTCGCCGGGCGCGCCGACGTTCACCATCGCGCCACCGACGCGCAGCAGGCTCAGGTACGCGTCCACCGGCAGCTTCGCCGACACGGTGTTCAGGATGACGTCGAACTTGCCCCTCAGCACCTCGAACGTCGACTCGTCGCTGGTCGCGTAGTACGAAGAAGCGCCGAGCTTGAGGCCGTCCTCCTGCTTCTTGAGGCTCTGGCTCAGCACCGTCACCTCGGCGCCCATCGCGGCGGCGATCTTGACGGCCATGTGCCCGAGACCGCCGAGGCCGATCACGGCGACCTTCTTGCCCGGTCCGGCGCCCCACTGGCGCAGCGGCGAGTAGGTGGTGATGCCCGCGCAGAGCAGCGGCGCGGCGACGTCGAGGCTGATGCCCTCCGGAACCCGGCAGACGAAGGCGTCCTTCACGACGATCTGGTTGCTGTAGCCGCCGTAGGTGTTCTCGCCGTCGAAGCCGACGCCGTTGTACGTCTGGATGTTGCCCTTGACGCAGAACTGCTCGGTGCCGGCGCGGCAGTACTCGCACTCGCCGCAGGAGTCGACCATGCAGCCGACGCCGACGCGGTCGCCGACCTGGTACTTCGTGACGTCCGAGCCGACCGCGGCGACGACGCCGGCGATCTCGTGGCCGGGCACCATCGGGAAGATCGCCTGGCCCCAGTCCTCCTTGGCCTGGTGGATGTCGCTGTGACAGATGCCCGCGTAGGCGATGTCGATCAGCACGTCGTTCGGACGCAGGTCCCGGCGCTCGATGGTGGTCGGGGCGAGCGGCGCGCCCGGCGCCGGAGCGGCGATGGCGTGCGTCGTCGTGCTCATGGAACCCTCCAAGGTGAGTACTGTTGCGATGGGGCCTCCTTGTAAGAGCCCTCTTACATGCTGACGTAAGAGGCCTCTTACAATTCCGAACGAAAGATGTGATCCAGGTCATGGGCGGGAAGTACCACCACGGCGACCTCCGCGCCGAGCTCATACGCGTCTCACTGGACCTGATCGCCGAGCAGGGCCTCGCCGGGTTCTCCGTCGCGCAGGTCGCGAAGCGGGCGAAGGTCAGCCCCGGCGCGCCCTACCGGCACTTCCCGACGCGCGAGAGCCTGCTCGCCGAGGTCGCCTGCCACATCGCCTGCCAGCTGGCCGACCGTGTCGCCGACGCAATCGCCGCCCACGACGACCCGGTGGACGCGCTGGCCGCCGCCGCGGGCGCGTACACGCGGTACCTGATCGAGCGCCGGGCCGGGATGCACATCATCTACGCCGACGGGCTCCACGAATCCGGCAACGAGGAGCTGATCGAACAGACCCGGCGGCTGACCGACCAGTTCCTGATGCTGTGCCTGACCGTCGCCCCCGACCCGCCGACGGCGCTGGAACTGATGGAGCAGCTGTTCACGCAGGCCCACGGCTACGGCACGTTCCACCTCGACGGCGTCTTCGTGAAGCACGGCTACTCGGTGGACCTGACCGTGCGGAAGTCCGCCGAAGCCGCGCGGATGGCGATCGCGGGCCGGATGGCGCGCTAGCTTGGGTGCATGGGGACTACGAACGCGACACTCGACGCCACGGTCATCGACTCCCTCGACGCGCTGCGCGAACTGCTCGGCGAAGCGAAGGAAACCACCCAGCGCAAGATCATCGACCGGATCGACGAGCACGCCAGGACGCTGATCGCCCACTCGCCGTTCGTGCTCCTCGCGACGTCGGCGCCGGACGGCAGCTGCGACGTCTCACCGCGCGGCGACCCGGCGGGTTCGGTGCTGGTGCTGGACGACAAGACGCTGGTACTCGCGGACCGGCCGGGCAACAAGCTCATCGACAGCTTCCGGAACATCCTCGGCAACCCGCACGCCGGACTGCTGTTCATCGTGCCGGGAATGAACGAGACGCTGCGTGTCAACGGCCGCGCCACGCTGGTGTCCGACGCGCCGTTCTTCGACGACCTGGTGGTTCAGGGCAAGCGCCCGAAGCTGGCCGTGGTGATCGAGGTCGAGCAGCTGTACATGCACTGCGCCAAGGCGTTCCTGCGCGGGTCGCTGTGGAAGCCGGAGACCTGGCCGGAGCGCACGACGCTGCCGACGCTGGGCACGATCCTGCGGGACCAGCTGAAGCTCGACGCCTCCGCCGAGTCCCTCGACGAGGGCCTCGACCACCGCGCCCTCCACGAGCAGTACTAGCACGACCCGAATGCTCACTCGGCGATGCGGACCAGCATTTTGCCGGTGTTGGCGCCCGACAGCAGGCCGAGGAACGCGTCCGGCGCGTTGCGGATACCGTCCACAAAGGTCTCCGAGTACTTGATCTGCCCGGAAGCGACCAGCGGCGCGACCTCGGCGACGAACTGTTCCTGCAGCCCGAAGTGGTCCAGCACCAGCAGGCCACGCATGGTGAACCGCTTGGCGATGATCTGCGCGAGGTTGCGCGGCGCCGGGGTCGGCTCGGTCGCGTTGTACTGCGAGATCATCCCGCACACCGCGATGCGCCCGTGCAGGTTGATGACGTCGATCGCGGCTTCGAGGTGTTCGCCGCCGACGTTGTCGAAGTAGACGTCGATGCCTTCCGGCGCCGCGGCGCGCAGCTGCTCGACGACCGGGCCGTCCTTGTAGTTGAACGCGGCGTCGAAGCCCAGCTCCTCGACGAGATAGCGGACCTTCTCCGCGGAACCCGCCGAGCCGATGACCCGCTTCGCGCCCTTCAGCTTCGCGAGCTGGCCGACCAGCGAACCGACCGCGCCCGCCGCGCCGGACACGAACACCGTGTCGCCTGCCTTGAACTCGGCGGACTCCAGCAACCCGGAATACGCCGTCAGGCCGGGCATGCCCAGCACACCCAGGTACGTCGACAGCGGCGCGACCGACGCGTCCACCTTCACCGCGTGCTTGGCGTCCACGACGGCGTGCGTGCGCCAGCCGTACTGGTGCAGCACGTGGTCACCCGGTTTGAAAGCGTCCACAGTGGACTCGACGACCTCGCCGACGGCGCCGCCGGTCATGGCCTTCCCGACCTCGAACGGCGGCGCGTAGGACTTCACGTCCCGCATGCGGCCGCGCATCGCCGGGTCGACGCTCATCACGAGGTTGCGCACCAGGATCTGTCCCTCGCCGGGGGACGGGATCTCGGTGTCCACGATCTCGAAGTTGTCGAACGCGGGGACACCGTGCGGACGCGAGGCGAGCCGGATCTCGGTCGCCTGAGTGGGAGCGTTCACCGTCGAACTCCTAAGGCCTGAGGGTCAAGCGGGGCGGACGCCCCGATTACCTCCGGTCCAACGAGTCAACCGGGGCGTACATTCCGATTGTGGCGACCGCTACACGATCCAGCTACACGATCTCGGCGAGCTTCGCGAGCACGCCGTCGTAGATGCGCTGCAAACCACCGGGCGCGAACGTCTTCTCGAAGAAGCCGCCGATGCCGCCGGCACCGTCCCAGCTGGTCTGGATGCGCACGACGCTGCGCTCGCCCGCCTCGGTGACCGTCCACGTGGTGACCATGCTGGAGTTCGCGTCGGTCTCGACCAGCGTGCCGGGCTTCGGCTCGGTCACCGTCGCCGCGACGTTCCGCACCCGCTTCGACGTCGCCTGCAGCTTCCAGCTCGCCTGGGTGCCCGCGCCGACGCCGCCCTCGGTGACCTCGTAGTCGCGGTAGTGCTCGGTGAGCAGCTTGGGGCGTGTTTCGGCGTAGTCCGCGACGAGCTCGCGCACCTTCTCGGCAGGCGCGTCGATCGTCCGTTCCGCGGTGGCCGTGACCTTACCCATCGCACTCCTCACTCCAGATTTACGGCGGTGCCAACGTCACCCTTGCACACCCGTCCCAGAACGCAATGAACGGACCATTCATCGTGAATTTCACGACGAACGGCCCGTTCATTTTCCGTGAGCGGCGCCACTTCCGCAGCGGCTAGATGCCCTGCTTCGAAAGCCAGTCCTTCGCGACGTCGCCCGCCTGCTCACCGTCGGCGTCGACCCGCTTGTTCAGCTCGCGCATGGCGTCGGTGCTGAGCTTCGCGCTTACCGCGTTGACGACGTTCGCGAAATCGGCACCGCGCTCGTCGAGCACCTTCTTGTTCACCGCGGGCACGACGTTCTCGGTCGGCACGATGGTCAGATCGTCCTTCAGCGCGACGAACTGCGAGTCACCCACGAGCGGGCTCACCGAGTCGACCGGGATCACCGTGACGGCGCCCGATTTGAGCTGTTCGACCCGGGGCCCGGCCTCCTGCACGGTCTGGAACGTGGCGTTCAGCTTGTACGTCTCGGTGAAACCGCGGAAGCACGGCAACCGCTTCTCACACTCCGGCGGACCGGCCAGGACGACCTTGTCCAGCTTCTTCAGGTCGCTGATCGACGCGATGCCCTTCGACTTCGCGACGTCGGCTTTCACGATGTAGGTGTTCTTGTTCTCGGCGGGCGCGTAGTTCAGCAGCTTGACGCCCGCGGGCTCGAACAGCTTCGCGAGCTGGTCGTGCTCGGCGGCCGAGTCCTTGGCCGCGGTCGCGCCGAACCCGGTCGAGATGGCCGCGCCCTGGTACTCCGGGATGAACTGCAGCTCGCCGGACTTCAGCGACGGGTAGATCAGCTCCCGCGAGCCCAGGTTGAGCTTGCGGCTCACCGGATAGCCCTTGGCCTCCAGCGCGTGGGCGTAGATTTCGGACAGCACCAGGCTGTCGGTGAAGTTGAAGGACGCGACGACGATCGGCGCGCCGCCCTTGCTCGGTGCGGACGGCTGGTCGCTGCCACCCCCACAGGCGGTCACGCCGAGCGCGGCGGCGGCCAGCACCGCGGCGACCCGGGTTACTCGTGTCCAGCGCACGTGCACACTCCTCAATCACTCGAACAGAGGATTCGAACCTAGCTCCGGGCACCGACAGAAACCACATACTGGGAGCAGTTGCGGGAGAATTCTCACGAAGCGGAATTTCCCGACCCGAACGGGGTAAGGTCGGCCGGTGCTCGTGTCTTCCGTGGCCCCGTTCGCGGCCGAGGGCGGGCGGCCGATCTTCGAATGGCGCTGGGTCGAGCGCAACGCGGACGCCATCGTCACGCGCCTGGCCGAACACGTCTCGCTGACCGCCGCCGCGCTCGGCATCGGTCTCGTCGTCTCGCTCGCGCTTTCCGTCGTGTCACTGCGTTACCGGTGGTTCTACTCGGTGACGCTCGGTACCACCGGCGCGCTGTACGTCATCCCCAGCCTCGGCGCTTTCGCCGTGCTGGCACCGATTTTCGGGATCCTGTCGTACGCCACCGTGGTGATCCCGCTGGCGACGTACACGTTGCTGATCCTCATCCGCAACATCGTGACCGGCGTCGACCAGGTACCCAAGGAGGTCCGCGAAGCCGCGATCGGCATGGGCTTCACGCGATCGCGACTGTTGTGGCAGGTGGAACTCCCGCTCGCGCTGCCCGTGGTGATCGCCGGGCTGCGCGTCGCGGCGGTGACGACGATCGGGCTCGTCACCGTCACCTCGATCCTCGGCAAGGGCGGGCTCGGGTACTTCATCCTCGCGGGGATCAGGACGACGATCCCGAACCCGACGCCGATCATCGTCGGCATCGTGCTTTCGGTGGCGCTCGCGGTCGCCGTCGACCTGCTGCTGTGGCTGAGCGAGCGCGCGCTGGCGCCGTGGGCACGGAAGGTGCGGGCCCGATGACCATCCTCGACCAGCTGAACCACTGGCTCGCCGAACCGGACCGCTGGAGCTGGACGGTCCGCGCCGGAATCCCCTACCGGACCTTGGAACACCTGCGGTTCTCACTGCTGGCACTGGCGATCGCCGCGGTGCTGACGATCCCGCTCGGCGCGTGGCTCGCGCACTACCGGCGCGCGCCGTTCCTGGCGACCAGCGCGATGAACATCAGTCGCGCGATCCCCAGTTTCGGGCTCATCATCCTGTTCTGGTTCCTCGCGAGCCGCTGGGGCGCGGACACGCGGTTCTGGCCGCTGCTGCTCGCGCTCGTCGCATTGGCTTTGCCGCCGCTGTTCACGAACACGTATGCGGGTGTCGTGGCGCTGGAACAGGACGTCGTCGACGCCGCACGCGGAACGGGTTACCGCGAGTGGCAGATCATGCTGCGCTTGGAACTTCCGCTGGCGTCGCCTGTCATCCTCGCGGGCGCTCGGGTGTCGTTCCTCCAGCTGATCGCCACCGTCGCGATCGGCGCCATCGTGAACGACGGCGGCGGGCTCGGTCGGTACATTGTGGACGGTTTCGCGCAGGGCGTGTCCGGCCGCGGCGAGATCCTCGGCGGTGCGATCGCTGTCATCGTGCTCGCGCTTCTCTGCGAAGGCGTCTTCACGCTGCTTCAGCGCTTCGCCACTCCGCGCGGTCTCGCACTCCAGAACGCTTCGCGGTCCCAGAGCTGACTGGTGGTCCGTGAATGCCACATTGAGGGACTCAGAGTCCCTCAATGTGGCATTCACGGACCGTTCTAGTCGGGGATCAGGATCCAGTATTGGTCACCGTCGAGGATGTGGTTCTCGTAGGTGAAGCGGTCGATAGCAACGTTGAGCAGCCGCGAGGCGTCCGAGAGGACCGGCTGAACGGCATAGCCCTGACCGTGCGGGGTGTTCGGCGGCTTCGCGTTCGCACCTTGCGTGGTGCTGTTGAACGGATACGCGAAGCAGTCGTTGGTCTTCCCGTCCGGACGGTCACGGTAGCCCGGACCCCAGTGCTCGGCACAGGACTGTTCGGCCCGCGTCCGGTTGGCGTCCTGAGCCGCCTTGTTGTGATAAAGCCGCGTCAGCGGGGGCTTCCTGAGCCCGCTGTTCCAATGAAACCGACCTGGCACGAAGTCGCCCTGGGTGAGCCCGGGATAAGTCGACCGGTAGTTGTGCATCGCCTGAGTGATCAACGAAGCCGCGTCCTTGATCGAGGAATCGTTGGTGTCGAGCAGGAACTTGGCGATCACCGGGAAGACGCAGTCGCTGCCCAGCACGTACGAGGCGGAGAGCTTCCGCCCGACGTCGCATCGGAACGTGACCTTGAGCGGCGTGTCCTCCACGCGTTCGGTGTCATCCGGGTCCACGACGAAGAAATGGCGGGTGTGGAGATACGACGTGCGTTTCTCGGCTTGGATCCGCGGATTGTCGGCAGGGTTCGGCGCGTCCTCGCCGTGCATGGTGAGCACCTGGAAGTCGATGGGCTCGTCCTTCCATTCGGCGATACTCTTGTCCATTTCGGTATCCGGCTCGTCGCAGTACGCGGTACCCTTGTTCACTTTTTCGCAGGACATTCCGATACCAAGCTGTGTACTGTCCGGGACGCCGTTGTAATGAATGTCGTAAAGCTTGTGCATCACGACGGCACGCCGCTGTTCGGGCTGCATGTTGAAGATCACGGTGACGCGCGCGCTCGCGCTGCCGATGATCGGGCAGTCCGCCTCCGGGCAGGCGTAACGCTGGTAGCGCAGGTTGGTCATCTTGCACGCGGCGAGCCGGTTCTTCACCACGTATCCGTTTCCAGCGCGCGGATCGGGATGGCATTCGTCGAAGCTCACCGGCTCCGGCGTGTTCGACTGCCAGGCCTTCGTGGTGACCTCGTCTTCGGGGACCGCCGGCGCGTCCGGCTGGATCGCCAGCGCGGCCGGAAGCTTGCGAAGATCCTGGTCGAGTGGAATGTTCATCGTGGCCGGGAATTCCCGGAGAATCCCCACCGCGTGCTTGGCCTTGACCGGAGCGGCCTGCGCGATACCGGTGAGCGAGACAGCCGTAAGTATCGCGAATGACAGACTGAGGGCAGTACACACCCGTCTTCGTAAACGCATTTTCTCCCCATTCACGCTGCGAAACGTGCCTCCAACCTGACCACGTTATCGGGCAGTTTCACCCAGGTCACTCCAGCGAGTGGACGGACCGCGTTGGTTCCGGCGGCCACCCGATCGGGCGGTGGGATTCTCACTTCGCGGATTCGCACCCTACGATCCGTGCGCAAACGGCTCCGAGGGGTGACAACGAGTGACTAGCAAGCCCAATCCGCGAAAACGGCTGCTCGGCCGCAAGCTCCTGCGGCTGCGGGAGGACACCGGGATGACACAGGCAGAGGCCGGTGAACCACTGCGCTTCAGCACGAGCAAGCTGAGCCGCATCGAACTCGGCCATCTGCCGAAGTACAACGAGTTCCTGGCGCTGCTCGACCGCTACGGCGTCATCGTCTCCGACTACGACGACTGGGTCCGCCAGTACGACCGCGCCTTCGAGAAGGGCTGGTGGCACGCCTACGGCCTGAACGACAAGGGCTACGTCTCTCTGGAGGCCGACGCCGATGAGGTTCGCACCTACGAGCTGAGCTACCCGCCGGGGCTTCTCCAGACTGAGTCGTGGATGCGCACGGCCTTCTCCAGCGCGAGGGTGCCGCTGCCGCCGCGCAAGCAGGACGCCGAGGTCGCCGTCCGCTTGCGGCGGCAGGTCCGGCTCACCGAGGATCCTCCCTTGATCTTGCACGCGATCATCGATGAGTCTGTTCTTCATCGGCCGGACCTGCCGCCCGCTGAGATGCGGGCGCAGTTGGGGCACATGATCGAATGCGCCGCTCTTCCGAACATCACGTTGCAGGTCATCCCCATCGATATCGGCATTCACGCCGGTCGGAACGGCGGCTTCACCGTGCTGAGCTATCCCAAGCTCGGTGAGCCGGACGTCGCCTTTATCGAGCACGGTTTCGGCGCCATGCAGTTTGAGAAGGAGCATGAGGTCAAGCCTGCTAGGCTGGTTTTCAACCACCTCATGGATGTGGCCTTCGACGAGGAGGACTCGATCCGGCTGATCCGGCAGGTGATCACCGAGCTGTGATACGGAGTGGCGAGCCGTGAACCTGATCGAAGTTCAGTGGCGCAAAAGCAGCTACAGCTCCGGCGACGGCGCCAAGGGCAACTGCGTCGAGGTTGCCTTCTTCCCCGGTCTCGTAGGTGTCCGCGACTCGAAAGCTCCGGCCGCAGGTGCACTCGCCGTCTCTCCGAAGGCATGGCGACACCTCGTCGACGGCCTGTGAGCGTGACATCGAACCCCTCGCCCAAGCGATAGCCCAGCTCGACTCGGCCGATCCCGCCGAGCGGCTCGCGGGCGTCCACGCCATCGCGGAACTCGCCCAGGAACGCCTCGGCGAAGGACGCGAAGCGTGTCTCGACCACCTTCGCGCCTACCTCCGCCGACCCCACGACCGAACCCCCGCCGAAGTCGCCATCCGCGACACGATCCGCCGCCACCTCGGCCCCTCCGGAAGCTGACGTCCCGAACGCTCCGTTGGCGACGCTGTACCTGGATTGACGCGAAGGTGTCGTGCGCCACACAGCCACAGTGTCCTTTGTGGACCGTGATGCTGCGAAGGGGTCGTTCGGTGCGTTGGATGCCATGAAGGGCCCCTTTACAGCCTTCGACCCTGCTGCGGAACGAGGCGGCTCCCCTTCCAGGAATCCCCCATCGCACGATGGTCACCGGTTGCGCTGAAGGACGCCTTCAGTGCGTTGAGTGCGCTGAAGGCGTCCTTCAGCACGGCCAGTGCACCGAAGGCGTCCTTCAGTGCACTGGCCGCGTCGCGCTGTCAAGACATGAGCTGCCGCCACGCCCACCCCGTCCGTGAAATTGGGTGGCCCCGGGCGCGGAGGCATCGCAGGATGGGCCCATGCGACGACAGTTCGGCGGGGCCGACGATCTCCGCTCCATGCAGGAGCTGACACGGCGCATCTGGTCCCCGGAAAGTTCCGTCCACATCGGCGATCTTCCCTGGCAGCGCTACCAGTGCACCGGCCGCGAAGCCGAATGGCCGACCGCGATCTGGGCCGAGAACGACACCACCCTCGCCTGGGGCTGGGTGACGCTCCCCGGCGAACTCATGCTCCAAGTCGACCCGTCCCGGCCCGAACTCGCCGCCGAAGTCCTCGCCTGGTTCGCCGAGGTCGCCACCTCACCCACGCTGACCGTCACGATCGTCGACGCCGAGAAACACGTGAGCACTGCTCTCGAAACGGACGGGTACTCTCGCGAAGAGAGAGCAGTGTTCGAGACCTATATGTCACGCGACCTCGACGACCTGCCGGAACCTGTTGTGCCACAAGGGTTTCACCTCCACCCCTGCACTGCTGACGATCTCGCGCGGCGCGTCGCGGTGCACCAGGCCGTCTGGCATCCGTCGCGGGTCACCGAGGAGAGCTACGCGAACGTCATGCGTGCCTGGCCGTATCGCGCGGATCTGGACTGGGTCGTCGAGGCACCCGACGGCGATTTCGCCGCGCAGTGCCTGATCTGGCTCGACGATCACAACGGCGCGGGCGAACTCGAACCCGTCGGTACCGACCCGCGCTATCGGGGCAAGGGCCTCGGCCGCGCGGTCTGCCTCGCGGCGTTGCACGCGCTGCGCGCGGCCGGCGCCCACCAGGCCGTGGTCTACCCGGTGATCGGCCACCCGAAGTCGGTGGGCGCCGTGCCGCTCTACCAGTCGCTGGGCTTCCGGGCTCACGCCCGTTCGGCGACCTGGGTCAAGCGCCGGTTGACGGCCCCGTAATCGACTCCACCGGCGGTGCTTTCGTACGTGCCCTTCGTGAGCAGCTCAGTCGTCGCGCGCGCCGCGACGGCATAGGCCGCTTGGGCGATCGCCCCGCCGAGGCTGACGCGGACAGCCCCGGCTTCGGCGAAGTCCGCGACCGACGGCGCGCCGGGGAAGGCCATCACCGCCACCGGCAACGGCCCCGCGACGAGCTTGGCGATCGCGTCGAGATCCAGTAGCCCCGGCACGAACAGACTGTCCGCACCCGCCTTGGCATACCGGTACGCGCGGTCCAGCGCCGCGTCGACCCGGACGTCGAGAGAACCTTCTCCCGCAAGGAAAAGGTCGGTCCTGGCGTTGATCCACAGCTTGACGCCGAGACGTTCCGCGGCGGCGCGGGCGGCCGCGAGCCGTTCGGCCTGCTCGGCGGGTTCGAGCAGGGTGGCACCGATGCGGTCCTCGATGTTCACGCCGACAGCGCCCGCCTTGACCACGGCCTCGGTCGTCGCGGCGAGATCCTCGGGAGCGGGGCCGTATCCGGCTTCGATGTCGGCGGAAACCGGGATCCCGGCCACCGCCGTGATGCGTTCGACGACTCCGGCGGCGCGCTCCGCACCGAGGTCGGCGGCGTCGGGAACACCGAGCGACCAGGCGACTCCGGCGCTGGTGGTCGCGATCGCCGGGGCACCGGCGTCGGCGATGACGGCCGCCGACGCGGCGTCCCACGCATTCGGCAGCAACAGCGGTTCGACCGGCCGGTGCAGCGCCGCGAACGTTGCGGCGTAGCGGTTCTGTGTTTCGAGGTCCATGTCCCGTTCTTTCGACGTGCCTGCGGGGAAAGCTCGCACCGGCACCCCCAGCGCCGGTGACGAAACCCAGCATTCCGTCGGCACCGCACCGAGTCCGGCCGTATCCGGACATGACGGCCGGGAATTGTCGGTGGTGCCGGGTAGGAAGGAACCGTGACCACTTACTCCGCCGTAGTCACCACCGGGATCTACTGCCGGCCGGGCTGCGGCTCGAAACCGCTCGCCCGCAACATCCGCGTCTTCGAGAACGCCGCCGCGGCGGAGGCGGCAGGCTTTCGCGCCTGTCTGCACTGCCGTCCGTATCGCGTGGCGGGGCCGATCGGTTCCGACGCTCCCGAGCTGGTGTGCCGCGCGGTCCGGATGATCATCGACGGCGCGCTCGACCACGACGGCACCGAGGCCGCGCTCGCCGAGCGCGTCGGCCTTTCGGCCCGGCACCTGCGCCGGTTGTTCCTGGGGCATCTGGGCGCCAGCCCGGATCAGCTGGCCAGGTCGCGTCGCGCGCACTTCGCCCGTCGGCTGCTCGACGACAGCGACCTCACGGTCCTCGACGTCGCCTTCGCGTCCGGCTTCGGCAGCCTGCGGCAGTTCAACCGGGCGATGCGCGAGGTGTTCCACGCCTCGCCGACGGACCTGCGCAACCGGCGCCGCAAGGCCGATCGGCTCGTCGCGGACGGCGGGCTGACACTGCGATTGCCGATCCTGCGCGGCTACGACTGGGACGCGATCCGCGCTTTTCTCGCCGCTCGCGCGGTTCCCGGTGTCGAATCGGTGGACGGCGAAACGTATCGCCGCACAGTCACCCTCGAAGGCGCGCCGGGGCTGCTGGAAATCCTGCCCGGCACCACGGATCACCTGCTGCTGCGGGCACATCTGCCGTACTGGTACGGGCTGATCCACATCGTCGACAGGGTCGGCCAGCTCCTGGGTCTCGACACCGACCAGACAGCGGCGGCCACCGCGCTGCGTGGCGATCCACAGCTCGGCCTTCTCGTCCGGCTCCGCCCGGGGCTGGCCGTGCCGGGCACGTGGAGCCCGTTCGAGGTCGCCGTGCGGGCCGTCCTGAGCCGTGGCCGCGAGAACGATGAAGTACGGTCCTGGCTGGGCCGGATCGCGAGGGAGCTGGGTACTCCGGTCGCGGGCCTGCCCGGCGGACTCACCCATACGTTCCCCGATCCGGCCGCCGTCGACGCCGCGGGTCTGACCGGTCTCGGGCTTCCCGCCCAGGACGTCACCACGATCGCGGCCGTCACCGTTCTCGCGCGCAGCGAAGACAGCCCATTGCGGCACGGCGCTTCAGCGGCGGAGCTGGCGCACGCTCCCGGTCTCGACGCCGAATTGGGGCACCTGATCGCGTACCGCCTCGGGGACCACACGGCGTTCCCTGCCGCCGATCCCGCGCTCAAGGCCGCCCTCGCCGAGCTAGGCGTCACGCGAGCTCTCCGAGGGCAGCCATGGTCCGCCCTCGCCGCGACTCACCTGATCCGCCACGGTGACGCCCTCGCCCCATCGACCACGGGAGTCCACTGTGGACATTTAGCCTAGTTCGCCTTGCGAAACCAGTTGCGCCTGCTCGCGCTGCGGGGCTTCCTGGCCACCGTGTAGCTGATCGGCCCGGTCAGCCGGGACGCCGGGCCGGTGGCGGGCGCGGCGGTGATGAGCAGCTGCCGCCGTCCGAGGCCGGGACTGTCGATCAGCAGGCCGCGGGTGCGATCCAACGCGCGCGGAGTGAGTACGCCGTTGAGTTCGCAGGCGGCCACCAGCAGATCGCCGGATTCCCGGTCGAGATCGGCTTCCTGCGACATCACCCGGATACCCGCGAAGTCCTGCCAGGTACACGCCAGATCGAGCAGCCGGGTGATCTCGCCGATCTCGGTCGGCTCACCCTCCCAGAGGATGATCACGTGCTCGATCTTCCCGGTGTGCCGATTGGCAGGCATGCCGCGAGGACGTCCCGTCGGCAGCACCGGAACGCCGAGTTCGCCGGGACAACCTTCCTCCGGACAGCGGGCGTCGTCGGGCGTCAAGCAGTCGCGGCACAGCGTGAACCGGCACGACTGGCATTGCCTGCCGATCGGGTTGGTCACCGTCATCCGGTGCTCCCGCACGAGAACGTGGCCGGAGTACCAAAAGGACTGACAGCGCGCGCACTCCGTCGCGATGGGTGCGAAATAGGGATTGGCGCGCTGCGCGTCGGTGACCGGCTCGACGAGGTTCGCGTCCGGAGTCCGGGTGGCCCGCAGCAGCGGCAGCGCCCACCGGAACGCGGCGGCCGACCGTCCGTACGTCCTGAGGTACCGCAGGATCACGTCGACGGCCGAGCCGAAGCGGCCTTGATCCCACAGCCGGTCGACCTCGTCGGTCAGCCCGAGGACCGGCAGGGTGTCCTCGGGAAACTGGAACGCCTCGACGTCGTTCTGCGCCACGTCCGGCACCGTAAGCCTCGCGCGCTGGGAAGGGTCCCGTCGCGACCGGTTCAGGTCAATGTCGTGAGGTCGTTGAAGTAGGACTCTCGCAAGTGCCCGACGAGCGTCTCGACGTCTGGGCCGAGTGGACGGTCGACCAGCGCAGGCGGGACGATCCCGGTCAGCCACGCGTACGCCGCGCGCAGCCCGAGCGGCGCGGGCGTCTCGCGGAGGTGATGCGCCTGCACTCCGGCGATCAGCTCACACGCCGTGATCGCGAACAAATGCGCCGCGGCCGCCCGTGTCTGCTCCCCGGCTGCCCACGCAAACGCTTGCACGTCCTCCTGGCCTGCCGACGTGTCCATCGAGCCGAGCGTCGCCGGAGCCGCCAGCCGTCGCAGCGCGTGCAACTCCCCGACGGCCCGTTTGTGCAACGGCACCAGCCCCGCCTGCGGCCCCGGATCGACAGCGAGCTGCGGCGGCAGGCCACTGAAGCGTTCGTCGAGCAGCCGGTTCATCCGCTGCACGGAGACCTCGCCGAGGTGCACCAGCGCGGCGGAGACGGCGTCCATCCGCAAGCCCAGCTCGACCGCGTGGAACCCGGTCGTCGGCACGAACTCGCCGTCGAGGAACGCGGGCGAGTCGGTCGGATCCTCCCGCCAGCGCCGGAGCGCGGCGGCGAGATCGCTGTTCACCCGGTCCGCGTGGGTGATGGCCCGCGGGCCGACCCGCACCGACACCGGCGCCTGCACGACCCCGGCCCGCACCGACGAGCCCGAGATCAGCATCTCCAGCTCGTGCATCAACGTGTACCGGTGGTCGTCGCCACGAGCGAGTTTCGGCTGGTAGACGTCGCGTGGCGCACCCATCACGTCGATCGTGATCGCCGCCGCCAACGTCTGTAAGTCGACA
This sequence comes from Amycolatopsis sp. NPDC058986, assembly GCF_042741125.1. Lineage (NCBI taxonomy): Bacteria > Bacillati > Actinomycetota > Actinomycetes > Pseudonocardiales > Pseudonocardiaceae > Amycolatopsis > Amycolatopsis sp. NPDC058986. The sequence continues at coordinate 270,126 of NZ_JBHYJW010000004.1, forward strand.
AGTTGCTGGGTCTCGCCCCAGGTACGCGCCGCGTGCACGATCGCGAGCGGCGAGCCCTGGATCAGCGTCGCGCCCTCCTTCGGACCCGGCACGTACGGTTCGGCGCCCCGCCGCGCGAGTGCGTCCGCCGCCGGGGTTTCGACGCCGTCCTCCAGCACCGTGCCGATGCCCAGGAACGTCTGGAAGGCATGGGAGAGCGGGATGATCTCGCCCGCGCTGCCGAGTCCGGAACGCGGTACGGCCGGGATGAACCGGTCGTTGATCCGGTCGGCGAGGAACAGCGCCAGCTCCGGGCTCGCTCCGGCGTCCGGGCGCAGGACGTCACGCAGGCGCGCCACCAGCAGCATCCGGACATCGGTCTCCGGCAGCCACGGCGGGCCACCGACAGCGCGTCCGACGAGCAGATTCCGTTGGTGCTCGGCTTGTTGTTCGAGTGACAATTTATGAGCGGCGAGCCGTCCCATACCGGTGTTCACGCCGTAGACGGCCCGCGGCGACGACGCCAGCGCGGCCAGCATCCGCGCCCGGTTCCCGGCCATCGCGCCGAGCAGCCCGGGCGCGAGTTCGATCCGCTCCTCGATGTCGAGCGGGTAGATGTCGTTGTGGCTTGCGATGATCATCGTCGCTCAGGCAACCGGGCGGCCGAGCCCTTCGATCACCTCGGCGCCGGGCAGCGCGGCGAGCGCGGCACCGGAGATCAGCAGCTTGCTGCCCCGGATCCCGCTGCCGATGACCAGCTCCGGCGCGTCGGCGACGGCCTTGTCGATCAGGATCGGCCAGTCCGAGGGGAGGCCGACCGGCGTGATCCCGCCGTAGGCCATGCCGGTGAGTTCGACGGCTTCGTCCATCGGCGCGAACGACGCCTTGCGGACGTCGAGACGGCGCTTGATCGTGCCGTTGACGTCGGCGCGGGTGGTGGCCAGCACCATCGCCGCGGCGAACCGGACCTCGCCCGCGCGTTTACCGGCGACGACGACGCAGTTCGCGGACGCGTCGAGCGGGGAACCGTAGGCCTCGCAGAAGGCGGCGGTGTCGGCCAGTTCGGGGTCGATCTCGGAGACTCCGATGGCATCCGGATCGGCCAGCGAGGCGAGCGCCTTCGCGACGGGCTCGGCGAGCAGTTCGGTGCGGGTGGGGGCGGGAACGACGGTCAGGCTCCCGGCGATGGTCCAGGTCGTCACTTCTCGAATGTAGCCGTGACGCGAAGCGGCTCCACTGAGGGTGCTACCAGTTCCGGCCGCCGCGCTGGACCTCGATCAGCCGGGGCCGCACGTCCACCAGGTAGACGAGCGTGGCGGCCATCGCGGGCACCCAGAAGATCATCCCGGCGGTGTCCAGCCGGAACAGGGCCATCGCCAGCGTGCTGCCGCCGGTGATGAGCATCCAGATCGGCTTGGTCTTGCGATCGGCGGCCGAGTACGCGTCCGCTCGCTGAAGGAGCGCGTGAATGAAGGCGAAGAGCCCGACCGATGCGCTGCCCCAGTGGACGACTCTCATGATCCATTCGGCGACTAGCACTGTCCCAGCTTACGGCAAACCGCCCGAACGGCTCAGTCCCCCGACGCCGATGCGGGCGCCGGGGGACTGAGCCGGAGCGGGCTCGTTACTTGTCGGCCTTCGGGGTGGCCGGCTTCTTCGCGGCCGGGCTCGTGGTGGTGCGGCGGGTGGTGCTGGCCGCACGCGGAGCGGTCTTGTTCGCGACCTTGCGAGTCACCGAGCGGGTCTCGTGGGCGACGTCGTCACCCAGGTCCTCGACGGCTTCGGCGGTGTCGGCGGCGACCTTCTTGACCGTGCGGGCGGTCTTCTCACCGGCGGAGCGGGTGCGCTTGGTGACCTTGGAGAGCACCTCGTCGACGCGCTCGCGGGCCTCGGAGGTGGCGCCCTCGACGCGCTCCTGAGCAGTGCTCAAGGCGTCCTCGAGCTGCTCGATGGCCTTCTTGACCTGCGGCTGCGCGGTCAGCTTGTCCCAGGCCTCCTCGCCGGACTCGGCCAGCTTGTTGTACAGCTTGAGCGCGGCCTCGGTGTACTCGTCGATGATCTTGCGCAGCTCGGCCGGGTCGACCTTCTCGCGCAGGCTCTCGACGTCGGTCGGCAGGTCGGACAGGTTCTTGCGGGCGGTCTCGCTGCCCTCGGTCACCTTCTCCTTGGCCTTGGACACGGCGTCGGAAACGGCCTGGGTGGCGAGGTTGCCGGCCCCGAGCGCGGCGAGCAGCGGCGTGCGAACCTGGTCGATGGCGTTGTTGAGGGCCTTGCGGACGTCCTCGGTCTTCGGGGCGGTCATGCTGACTCCTTGGTGTCTTTGGTGCCTTCGGCGGCTGGTGCAGAGGTCTCTGGGGTCACGGTGGGCTCAGCGGCTGGCCGGGCAGCTGAGTTTTCGCGACGGAAGGATTCGTAGACGTCGAGCAGGACCTGCTTCTGGCGTTCGGTCAGCTCGGCGTCGGCCCGGATCGCGTCGCCGACCGGGCCGCCCGTCGGCAGGTCGAGAATTCCCGCCTGCACGTAGAGCGCTTCGGCCGAGATGCGCAGGCCCTTGGCGATCTGCTGGAGGATCTCCGCGCTGGGCTTGCGGACCCCGCGCTCGATCTGGCTCAGGTACGGATTGGACACTCCGGCGAGCTTGGACAGCTGGCGCAGCGAGATCTTCGCGTTGCTCCGTTGCTGGCGGATGTACTCGCCGATGTCGGAAGCGATGTCCGCGACCTTCTCCATCGGGCCGCCCGTACCAGGCTGGGTCCCACCGGTTTCTGCCATCCGGTCACCTCCTCGCGACGGTTTCCACGCTACGCGCCAGTGCTAGCTATTGCAAGCACTCTGCTTGCAACTATCGGGTGTGTTCGCGCTCACCCGCTACCGTGGGGACATGACAGGCATGGCGCGCCTGCGACGCCGCCTCGTCGAGCGGCTGCTCGCCGAGGGAGTGCTGCACGACCCGCGCTGGATCGCCGCGTTCCGTTCGGTGCCGCGCCACGCCTTCCTGCCACGGTTCTTCCTGCCGGTCGACGGCGGCTGGCGGGCCGTCGAACGCGGCGACCCCGGCTGGCGCGAGCGCGTCTACTCCACCGACGTCCTGGTTACCCAGCTGGACGACGACCCGAACCTCTGGGAGCTGGCGCGCGGGTCGGGACCGGTCGCCGGGACGCCGACGAGTTCGTCGAGCATGCCCTCGATCATGGCGATCATGCTGGAGGAACTGCTGCTGGGCGACGGCCAGCGGGTGCTGGAGATCGGCACCGGGACGGGCTACAACACCGCCCTGCTCTGCCACCGCGCCGGCTCCGGCCAGGTGTCCACAGTGGACATCGATGGCGCGCTCGTGGCAGCGGCGAAGGCGCGGCTGGCGGAATGCGGGTATGCGCCGTCGTGCGCGGCGGCCGACGGTGCCCAGGGATTCCCGGCCGGGGTGCTCTACGACCGGATCCTGTGCACCTGCGCGGTGTCGGTGATCCCGCCCGCGTGGCTGGCGCAAACCGTGCCCGGCGGCATGATCGTCACGACGTTGAACCGGCCGATCGGCGCCGGCTTGGTCCGGATCGTCGTCGGCGAAGGCGGGACGGGACGAGGCCAGGTGCTCGCCCGCGACGGACGTTTCATGCCGCTTCGCGCGCACCGGCGCGATCTCCCGATGCCGCCCTCGCCGTGCGCGAAGGATTGGCGACGGGCCCACCTGCCCCTGGCGATGGTGCTCCAGCCGCAGAACCGGTTCGAGTTCTTCGCCGGTCTCGCACTGGAAGGCGTCGGCACGATCCGCGAGGACACCACGGAATTCGACCCGCAACCCGGCGTCGACGGCACGACCAGCGGACTCGTCCTCGTCCATCCGGACGGCTCATGGGCACGTTGCCGCGAAGCGGGCGACGTCCGCGAAGTCGCTCAGGGCGGCCCCCGCGCGTTGTGGGACATCGCCGAGCGCGCGTACGGCGAATGGTGCGAGCTGGGCAAGCCGGAGCGGGACCGGTTCGGATTGACCCTCGACGGCGAGCGTCAGGAGTTCTGGCTGGACTCGCCGGACGGCCGCCGCTGGCCGCTGCGGGTGAGCTGATCCCGGACCCAGGCTTCGACGTGGTCGGTCGCGGCCTCGAGCGGGACGTCCGTGGTGTCGAACAGCTCGACGTCGAGCGCCTTCGCGTTGTCACGGAGCCAGTCGGTGAACTCCAGCATCTCGTCGATGCGCGACTCGTCCCACTCGCGCCATTCCGGCCGGGCCCGGAGCCTGCGGCGCAGGACGTCGTTGCCGGCGATCAGCGCGAGGTAGTGGATGCCGTCGAAGAAGACACGTTCGGGAAGCGGTTCGAATTCCGGCGGCGCGACGGTCCCGCACAGCACGACCGGCCGACCGTTCTGGTGGAGCATCGCCGCCATCCGCAGCCAGGCCGAGCGGAACGCCGGGATGTCGTCACGCAGCGCGCCGATCCACAGGACGTCCTGCTCCAGTACGACGACATCGGGAGCTAGCCGCCGGGCCAGCTCGGGCCCGACGGTCGACTTCCCGGCGCCGCTCGGGCCGGTCAGCGCGAACAGCGGGAGCTTGCGAAACGGCCACCTGTGCCCACAGTGGGCACAGGTGAGCGTTTCGCCGTCGACGATCGGGTGCTCGGCGCGGTCCCCGCAGGCCGGGCAGATCCTGAGGTCGAGAACCACCTAGTCGAAGAGGTTCTCGAGGAAGCTGCGCTTGCGGTGGCCGTGCCCGCCGTGTCCGTACGGCCGCGGTGAGTCGGAGTAGCCGCCGTGCCGGTAGGGCTTCGGCGAATCGCCGTAGCGACCGCGGTACGGCTTGGGTGAATCGCCGTAGCCGCCGCGATACGGCTTCGGCGAGTCCGGCCTGCCGTAGTGCGCGGTGGGCGGCGGACCGCCCTGGTACGGCGGTGGCGCCTGGTTGTAGTACGTGTTCTCCGCGCCGACGATGGCTTCCAGCTCACCACGGTCGAGGAAGATGCCGCGGCAGCCGTCGCACTGGTCGATGTGGATGCCGTTCTTGTCGACGGTCCGCATCTGATTCTGACACTTCGGACAAATCACATATGGCAGCCTACGCATTTTCCGGTCGGCGCGTCAGCCGCGCGTTCCGGTCAGCAGGCGCACAGACAGAACGGGTGACCGACGGGATCGGCGTACACGCGGAACGTACGTGGCGAGTCGTCCAGCAGCTTCGCGCCGATCTCCAGTGCCCGCTCGTGCGCGGCTTCCATGTCGGCGACGTCGAGATCCAGGTGCGCCTGCTGGGGATTCTCCTGCGACGGCCATGCCGGCGCCCGGAAATCCTCGACGCGCTGGAACTCCAGCCGTGCACCGCCCTGGGGATTGGTCAGCGTGGCCCAGTGCCCCTCGTGCTTGATCTCGGCCGAGTCCCACCCCAGCAGTTCCCGATAGAACCCGGCCAGCGCCGCCGGATCCGGGCAGTCCAGCGCCACTCCCCCGAACGTCGGTATCGCACTCATCCGTCGCCCCTTTCGCCAGCTGTAACCGATGTTCGGATTATGGTGGTTAGGCGGGCAGGTCGCAACCGGTCACGCCCGTACACTGACGGGGTGCACACCGACGCTTCCCTGGTGGTGGCCTTTCTCAACACCGTCAACGTCGAACGCGGCGACGATCTGCTCGACGATCCCGAGCGCTGGCATCGCTGGGCCGCCGAACACGGGGTTTCCCCGAATCCGGCTACTGATGCGCGGGCAGCCCGGGACAAACTGCGGGCCGCGATCGGCGATCCCCGGCTACCAGGCGGCGCCCTCGACGTCGCCACGCAGATCTCCCTGACCGAGGACGGCCCGGCGCTGGTCGCCGCGGACGCCGTCGGCGCGGTTCTCGCGGCTTCGGCGCGGCTGGCGGTGCGAGGCGACTGGATCCGGCTGAAGATCTGCCCCGCGGACGACTGTCTGTGGGCCTTCTACGACGAATCCCGCAACCGCTCCCGCCAGTGGTGCTCGATGCGGGTCTGCGGCAACCGCGAGAAGGCCCGCTCCTGGCGGGCCAGGGCGGCGGAGATCCACAGCTAACCCCACCGGGCGACTGTGGACAACTCGCTCGGCGCCCCCACATATCCGCTCACTGTTCATCCACACCCCCACACGTTGTGGATACCCACTACTCCATCGCCGTGAAATGTTGTGGATAACCCGGGGGATAACTCAGCTTCCTGTGGACAACTGGTTTCGGGGTCCTCGAAGTGTGGTATAGAGCCGCGGCCGTTGTTCGCGTGCTGGGACTCGGCCGCGGTAGTGCGGCTCGCGCTGAAGGACGCCTTCGGTGCGCTGTGGACGCGCAGCGTCTCCGTTGAGGGTGGTGGCGAGGGCATGGACGGAGCACTGAAGGCGCTTCACCACGGCCAACGCACTGAAGTGTCCTTCAGCACTCGGCCGCCTCGCCGGTGCGATCTACGTCGTGAAGGTGCCGTTCGCGGCCCCGACGTTCGGGGCTGTGGTGACGGGTGAGGCTGGTGGGGCGTGGCGGCCCGGAACCCCGTGTCCCGAACGACGCGGTGCGGACGTTGAACGTCTCGAACGCGCCGTTCGGGACGCCCAACGTCCGGCTTCGCCAGTGACGAGGTCCCGCCGAATCCTTACCGGCGCTCAGCGCCGGTAAGGACCCCTTCACAGCACGATTTGCCTTGCCGCACCGAACTTTCCACAGCCTTACCCCCGTTGTGGACAACTCGCGCCCTCAGCGGCTTTCGCCCGGGTTCTGTCGTGCCGGGGCGATAGACTGTTGCAGGGCTGCCCCCCAAGGGAAGGGTGGGGGAGGGGGTTAGCCGGGAGGGAGTCCGGCGGCGGCAGGAGTGGCGCAGGGCCGGGTCAGAAGAGCAGTTGCGCCACCGAGTAGATGACGAGACCCGCCAAGGCACCCACCACGGTGCCGTTGATGCGGATGAACTGCAGGTCCCTGCCGACCTGGAGTTCGATCTTGCGCGAGGTCTCCTCGGCGTCCCAGCGTTCCACGGTGTCGGTGATGATCGTGGTGATCTCCTTGGCGTAGTTGCGCACCAGGTACGCCGCGGCCCCTTCCACCCAATCGTCCACTTTGGACCGCAGCTGGTCGTCGGACACCAGGCGGCCGCCCAGCGAGCGGAGGCCTTCGCGCACTCGCCGCCGCAGTTCGCTCGACGGGTCTTCGGCCGCGTTGAGCAGCATCTCCTTGGTCGAGGCCCATGCCGTGCCGATCAGCTTCTGGACCTCCTGGTGCTCCAGCACCTGCGTCTTGACCTGCTCGGCCCGCGCCATCACCTCGGGATCGGTCTGCAGGTCCTGCGCGAACTCGCCGAGGAACTTGTCCAGCGCCAGCCGCATCGGGTGGTTGACGTCCGTCTTCACCGCCCACGCGAACGAGAGCACCTCGCCGTAGACCTTGTCCGCGAGCATCTCGTCGACGAACTTCGGCGACCAGCTTGGCGCCCGGTCGGAGACCACGCGCAGCATCGTCGTGTGGTTGTCGCGGACCCATTCGTAGCCGCGGTCGCACATCAGGTCCACCAGCTTGTGGTGCGCGCCGTCGGCGAACACCCCGGCCAGGATCTGCCCGATCGGCGGTCCCCACGGCTTCGCCATGACCCGCTTGACCACGGCCTGTTCCATGATCGCCTGGACGTCGTCGTCGCGAAGCACCTTCACCGCGCCGCGCACCGCCGTCGCCAGCTCGGACGTGACCCGCTCGGCGTTCTCCGGCTGCGCGAGCCAGGCACCGAGCCGCTTCGAGATCTCGACGCGGCGCAGCTTGTCGCGGATGACCTCCTCCGAGAGGAAGTTCGTGGACACGAAGTCACCCAGGCTCGAGCCGAGCGCGTCCTTCTTGTTCGGGATGATCGCGGTGTGCGGGATCTTCAGCCGCAGCGGATGACGGAACAGCGCCGTCACGGCGAACCAGTCCGCCAGCGCGCCCACCATGCCCGCCTCGGCGGCGGCCCGCACGTAGCCGACCCAGCCCGGCCAGCCCGCGGACTGGGCCCAGCTGGTCAGCAGGAAGATCACGGTCGCGCCGAGCAGGAACGAAAGCGCGACCCGCTTCATCTTGCGCAGGCCGCGCTGCTTCTCGGCCTCGGCCGCGGCGCCGCCGGGCGGGTCGGCCGGAGTCGTCTTCGCGGGGATCAGTTGCTCCACGACGCCATTGTCCGTGAGGATGGCTCTTCGTGCGCGAACCTGCTCTCGTCCCCCGCCTCCAGCCGTTCACGTCGACCATCTTCGCCGAGATGACCGCGCTGGCCGTCAAGCACGAAGCGATCAACCTCGGCCAGGGTTTTCCCGACACCGACGGCCCCGCCGGCATGCTCGACGCGGCCAAGGACGCCCTGTACGGCGGCGCCAACCAGTACCCGCCCGGCCCCGGCAGGCCCGAGCTGCGCGCGGCCATCGCAAGCCACCGGGCGCGGTATGGAACCGAGTACGACCCGGACACCGAGATCCTCGTCACCGCGGGCGCCACCGAAGCCATCGCCGCGTCGCTGATCGCGCTCACCCAGCCCGGCGACGAGGTCATCGTCATCGAGCCGTACTACGACTCGTACGCGGCCGCGGTGGCGATGGCCGGCGCCGAACGTCGTGTCGTCGGGCTCGTCGAAGGCCCCGACGGGCGCTTCGGTCTCGACGTCGACGCGTTGCGCGCCGCGGTCACCCCGCGCACCCGCGCGATCCTGATCAACTCGCCGCACAACCCGACCGGCACCGTGTTCACCCGCGCGGAGCTGGCGGCGCTCGCGGCGCTCTGCGTCGAGCGCGACCTGATCGCGATCACCGACGAGGTGTACGAGCACCTGGTGTTCGACGACGCGGAACACATCCCGCTGGTCACGCTGCCCGGCATGCGGTCGAGGACGGTGAGCATCTCGAGCGCGGGCAAGTCCTTCAACTGCACCGGCTGGAAGATCGGCTGGGTCTGCTCGACGCCGGATCTGGTCGCGGCGGTGAAGGCCGCGAAGCAGTTCATCACGTTCGTCTCCGGCGGCCCGCTGCAACCGGCTGTCGCGCACGCGCTGGACCACGAGCTGCCCTGGGTCGACGGCCTCCGCGACAGCCTCCAGGACAAACGCGACCGGCTGGCCACGGGCCTCGCCGACGCCGGGTTCGCGGTGCGCCGCACTGCGGGGACTTACTTCATCTGTGTCGACGTCCGGCCGCTCGGCTTCACCGACGCCGCCGAACTGGCGTGGGAATTGCCCGAGCGAGTGGGCGTCGCGGCCGTCCCGGTCAAGGTGTTCACAGATCACCCGGACGAGTGGAAACACCTGCTGCGTTTCGCGTTCTGCAAGCGCAACGAGGTCATCGACGAGGCCATCACCCGATTGCGCAAACTGGGCTGACGCCGACCGGCGGACTCGTCTGATCACTATCCGTTCAGCCGCGATGCACGCCTTCGGCCTGCAGTCTTCGCCGGACACGCTCGCAGCAACGGCGTCTCAGCGTGGCGACACTCGCCGGGCTCACCCCCAGATCGGCGGCGACCTGGGCGATCGACAGCTCCGGCCGATGCGCCAGCAGGTACAGCAGCCGCCGTGACCGCTCGGGCAGGTCGGCGACCACGCTCCACAGCTTCTGATCACGTTCCGCGATCACCACCCGGGTTTCGGGTGAGGGTTCCGGAGAGCGCGGCAGCGCCACGGCCTCCCGCGCCCGCCTGGCGATCATGCGTGCCGAGCAACGCCGCGCGGTGGTACAGAGCCACGCTTCCAACCGGTCACGATCACGCAGCGCGCACGGTTTCCGGAAGAGTTCGAGCCACGCCTCCTGACACGCGTCCTGCGCATCGGCCTCGGCGAGGTGCCGCGCCACCAGCCGCCGCACCACCGCGGGGAAGAGCCTGCGCACCGCGTCGTCCCAGTCCTCGTCCCACCACACCGCCGTCCCCTTCCACCTCGCCCGGCGAAGCGCCGGATTCGAGCACCGAACGCGACTTCGACGGCACGCTCCGCAGCACGGATCCGGGAAACATCAGGTCAACCGGCATTTGAGTACTTCTGCGCAGCCGCCCGGTCGGCCGCTCCAAGTCGGGAAAAATCACACTGAGAGTGATCAACTTCCGACAACCAGCCACCGAAGCCGGTACGCCCGTTCCGCCTTACGGGGTGGATACAACGCCGAAGAGATGAAAGACTCGCCAGCGGTGCTAGAAAGAGGGCGAGCACCGGGGGAACTGCGACCTGGCCGGAAGAGACCCCAGCAAGAGCAACCTCAAGTGGCGCAACGCTTGAGCTTCAGGCGCGGACGGTGGTGGTGGCGGTGACTGGCACGGCGGAAGTTCGCCGCGGCATCGCGCTACCCGCGCTCGGACCGGTAGAAGCCACGCTCCCGGTTCCCGCTCCGGCGCACGCGGGCAGGTTCCGCGGCCCACGCCCGTGGGCGGCCCCGTTGCCCCGGCCCGCAGCCCGGATTCTCCTCGCCGGCGGCCTGACGCTGGCAGGCTGGCTGCTCGGCGCCGCGCTCTCGAACTCCGCCGCGTCGGCCGACGACGTCCCGGGGTCGCCCGGTGACACCGCCGTCGCCACACCGGCCTCGTCTTCGGCTTCGCACGCGGACGCGCACGCGACGCGGCCTCATCGCCAGCACAGGTCGCCCGCCGACTCGCCGGCGACTTCGCCCACCACTCCGTCCACCGGTTCGTCCACAACGGACACTGCGTCCGAAGAAAGCGGTTCCGGGCGGTCGATCGCGGCCAGGAGCACGAGCGCGAGCGGGCAGGTGGTCGCACAGCGGCACACCGCCGTGTCGACGGCTCCCCAGCCGCCGAGCGAACCCGCGGCATCCGCGCCACCAAGCCCCGCAGCGGGCAGCAGCACGCCGGATCCCGACAGCGCGCGAACAGCCGAGCGGCAAAGCCCTGCGACGTCGACGCCTGAAGCAGCCGACACCCAGCCTGCCGCCGACACGCCGCAAGCACAGCCGCGGCAGGGGCCCGGACTGCTCGGCGGGCTCGTCGGCGGCCTGGTCGGCCTCGTCGGCGACACCCTGGGCGGCGTGGTCGACACGATCACCGGCGCCGTCGGCACCGTGCTGCCGCCGCTCGCTTCGCCGCCGACAGCACCATCCTGCGAACCCGGCCCCATCGTGCGGGCACCGCTCGACGACATCCTCGACCCGGTGTTCTCCGGTGGCGGAACGTCCGGCAGCGGCACCGTCACCGCGACGCGGCCGGCCATCCAGATCACCGTGCCCGGCGAAGCACGCCCGATCGTGGCACTGCCCGCCGCGCTCCCCGCCGCGCCGGCGACCCCGGCGGCCGGCTCATCGCAGTACCCCGCCACGTCCGATCCGGCGCCGCGGGCATCCGGGTGGCATCAGGAGACACCAGCCGCCACCGCCACCGCGCCGGACCGGCCGCGCGATTCCGGCACGCACGCCAGGACCGACGGGGGCGGCGGAGGCGGCGGCCTGCCCGGCGCCCCGAACGCGCCGGTCGTCGCGCCCTCGACCAGCATCAGCACCAGCCACGACAGCGCCGGCGGTACCCGCCAGCCGCTGGCCGTGCACACCGACGAGGCGACTGTCACCCAGCTCCGCCTGATCGGCGTCAGCCGCGACCACGCGGCCGACGGCGCGGGCCGGGAAGCAGCCCTTCCCGCGACCTCCCCCGACTGACCACCAAACCGGGTCAGCGGGGAGAAGAACGCCCAAAACAAGATCAACTTTCGGGCCTTGGCCGCGGCTGTCCGCGACGTTTTCCCTGATACAGCACATTATCCGTGACTTCTTCACGTCTGCTGTGTTCCCTCGACGACACCAGGGGTTCTCGACCCATCAGCTTCCCGACCGGCCGACCGCGCCCGGCTGGATCGGGTCCTGGTCCCGGCGCGGGCCCCCCCCCCCCCCCCCCGCCCCCCCCGCCCAAAAAAAAAAAAACAAACCCCCAACACAAAAAAAACACAACAAAAACCCAGATGAG
>NZ_JBHYJW010000005.1:0-12268 GCF_042741125.1 Amycolatopsis sp. NPDC058986
CCTCTACGCCATGCTCCGCAACCACACCTACTACCGCCACCCCGAACCCACCACCGCCCCAGCCGCGGCTTGACAACCACATAGGGACACCCCCCGCACTCCTGCAGCAAGCCCCGTCGGACGAGCCCCGGAAATCTCACCGAACCCGTTCTCCCGGCAGAGTTCGGCGGTGAAGCGGGACACGGCCGCGAGCCGGCCGAACACCTCGCGAGTCCCGGGGGTTTCCGCGGCGAGCACTTCCTCGGTCAGGTAGGAGAACAGCGGCCCACCCGGGCACGCGAGCGCGGCCGGCGCGAGGGAGGTACGGCGAGCCGACCACTCGAGGGTGATCGCCGTCAGCGCAGGCCAGCCGGCGGTGAACTCGTACACCTGTGCCGTCGCCTCGGGCGGACCGGCTATCGCCGACGCCGACAGCGCCAGATCGACAGCGTCCAGTTCGAGCAGTATCGGCCGGGGACATCGCCTACCGGCAAAACCGCACAGGTGCCGACCGCGCCCAGGACGCGACGGCCGTGAACTTGCCGAACACGTCGAAATCGGGGACCTGACCCTTCGGCCGACTCGCCAGGGCTGAGCACCCCGCACATCGGCAGTGGTGGCGGAGACCTCCGTGCGGATGGGTCTCCACCACCGCCTACCACGCCTGATCGATCCAGCCCCGCGGCGGATCAGACGGTGAGGACGAGTTTGCCTTGGAGGTGACCGCCGTCGAGCAGCCGGTGTGCGTCGGCGATGCGTTCGAATGGGAACGTTTCCTGCACATGGACCCGGAGTCCGCCCTGTTCGGCGAGTTCGGCGAGACCGCGCAGGGCGACCGGATCGGGGTCGACCCCGATGCCGCTGAAGCGCATGCCCGCCGCCTCGTACTTCGCGGCGAGTTCTGTGTCCTCGTCGGCGACCGCCGTCACCAGGTGGCCGCCTGGGCGGAGCACGCCGAGCGATCGTTCGGCGGTGTCGCCGCCGAGCGTGTCGAACACGACGTCGATGTCGCGGACCGTCTCGGCGAAGTCGACCTTCGTGTAGTCGATCGCTTCGTCGGCGCCGAGTCCTTCGACGAACTCCCGCTTGCTCGCACTGGCGGTCGTGATCACGTGCGCGCCGCGTGCTTTCGCGATCTGGATCGCGACGTGGCCGACCCCGCCGCCACCGCCGTGAACCAGGACGCGGTCGCCGTCGGTCACGCCGCCGAGGTCGACGAGGCCCTGCCACGCCGTCAGCCCGACGATCGGCAGCGCCGACGCCTCGACGTGCGACAGCGACGCCGGCTTGCGCACCAGGTGCAGTGCCGGAGCGGCCACGACTTCGGCGTACGCGTTGGCCGCCCGGGGGAACAGCGGCATCCCGAAGACCTCGTCGCCGGGCCGGAACCGCCACGTCCGCGCCTGTTCGACCACGCCGCTGATGTCCCAGCCGAGAACGAACGGCGGACGGCCGAGCAGCGGGAACTCGCCGGCGCGCAGTCGCGCCTCCAGCGGGTTCAGCCCGATCGCCTCGACCCGGACGAGAACCTCGGTCGGCAAGGCTCGGGGCTCGGGCGCGTCCACGACGGTGAGCACTTCGGGACCGCCGAGCTTCTGCTGGGTGATGACGCGCATGACTCTCCTGACTTTGGGTGTGAGAACAACGATGATCGCCACAGCTCAGGCGCGCTACCGGTACCCCGCCAGAAAATTCTGATAACCCGCCAACCGCGGGCTAGGCTGAGTACCTATGAGCGAAGCGGTCGACGAGCCGGTGTTCTGGACCGACGATTCGGCGGTCTGCGCGCCCCTGGCCCACGGCGAGGACGTCGCCGCGCACTTCCACGACTTCGGGCAGCTCAGGTACGCCGCTTCCGGAGCGCTGGTCACCGACACCCGGGTGGGCACCTGGGTGGCGCCGGCGAGCCGTATCACCTGGGTACCGCCTTTCCACGTACACAGCAGTCGCTCGTACGGCGAGACCGAAGTCCGGCTGCTCCGGGTTCCGGCGGAACTGGCCGAGCGGCTACCGGCGGAGCCCTCGGTGTTCGTGGCCAGTGCCCTGATGCGCGAGGCCTACCTGGCGCTGCTCACCGACCACGACCCTGCCGACAGTCCCCGCGCGAGCCTGCTGCTCGAGGTCGTCGTCTCGGAGCTAGCTCGTGCCCGGCGGGAACCGCTGCGTCTCCCGGAGCCGAGCGACACCCGCCTCAAGGCCGTCACCGACCTGCTGCACGCCGACCCGGCCAGCCCGGCGACCCTGGCGGAGCTGGGGCACCGGACCGGCTCCAGCGAACGAACCCTCAGCAGGCTGTTCGGCAGCGAACTGTCGATGAGCTTTCACCAGTGGCGCACGCTGCTGCGCATTCAGCGGGCACTGCTCGAACTCGGCGAAGGCGCCTCGGTCACCGACACGGCGATACGGCTGGGCTGGGCGAACCCGAGCAGCTTCATCGAAGCCTTCACCGATCTCGTCGGCCAGACACCCGGCCGCTACCGCGCTACCGCGCACGCACCACACGAGTAGCCTCGGCCTGCCCGAACCTCGCGCGGCCGGAACCGGCGCTCGACGCGCACGCGAACCCGGACCGCATGCCTCGGCGGCACAGGCGAAAGACCGACGGAGCTGTACGAAACCGTCAGCGTCCGGAGGGATCCCCGTGTGACGTGCCGCACATCGGCCATTGCGGGCTACGTGTGCCCCGCAGGTTTGTTGCGGCTTCTACCAGGCACAACCTCGCCTGGCGAACAGGCCCGGGCCGGTTGCGCGGGTCCCTGGGCCTTCGTGTCGTGTGGCGGGGGTGAACACTTCCGGCGGCTCGGGTGAATATGCGATGTGACTAGGGCTGAGCGGTACGCCCCGGCGAGCGGGGTGGACGGTGATGATCGACCGGACTTGTGCGGGCACGACCTTCAGTCGGTCTTCCAGAGCTTGTTCGACAACCATGCCAGGGACGTGCGCCGATATCTGGCCAGCCGCGCCGGGCCCGCGGTAGCCGACGATCTGGTCAGTGACACGTTCCTGATCGCGTTGCAGCGACGGGCCAGCTACGACCCGGCACGGGCCAGCGCCCGCGCCTGGTTGTTCGGCATCGCCACCAACCTGCTGCGCCGGCATGCCAGGGCCGAAATCCGGTACCTGCGGATGACCGCCCACGACCACGGCACGCAGGTCACCCACGGGCACGCCGATCGGGTGGCCGACCGGGTCGACGCTCAGGTCAGGGTCCGGGAACTGGCCGCCGCGCTGGCCGATCTCGCCCCCGGGGATCGGGACGTGTTGCTGCTGGCCGGCTGGGGAGAGCTGGATGCCAGTGAAATCGGTGCGGTACTCGATATTCCCGCGGGCACTGTCCGTTCCCGGCTGCACCGGGTCAGACGGCTACTCCGAGCCCGAGCAACACCCAAGGCCCTGCACAGTCCGGAAGGAGAGCACACCGATGACTGAGGACAACATCCGTCGCTTGTGGACGAACGACGAGCTGGACGAGGCACTGAACTCGCTGCGCGCCGAGGAACTCACCGACCAGCGGCCCCTGGCCGCCGCGAACAACGCCCTGCTGAACGCGGTACGGTCCCTCGAAGGAACGAACACTCGTGTGCCCGGAACCACCCCACTGATCGAGTTCAAGGGAAAGCCGGCGTCCCCCACCGGGCGGCGCTGGTGGATCAGTGTCGCCGCCGCGGCGGTCATCGCCGTCTGTGCCACCACGGCGATCATCGGAGCCGACCACGGTGACCCTTCACTCCCGTCGCAGGTAGCCGCGCCGGGGGTGAAGTTCGTGTCGGTGCAGCAGGCACTGAACACCGCCGCCGACAAGATCCATGTCACCGGTGAGACTCCCCTCCCCGCGGGCAAGTTCCGCTATGTCGCGACCCACACCTGGCTCCTGTGGAACGACAGCAGGATCCCGGCCGCCTTCTCCGGCGAACAGCTGACGCAGACCTGGCAGCCCAGCGACTTCGACGGGCAATGGCTGCTCAGAACCGCGCCCACCGGGAACAGGAAATGGCTCATCGGCAACGAAAAAACGCTCAGGGCCGCCACAGAGCAGATCGAAAAAAACCACGATGCCGACCTCAACGCGTATTGGCCGAGTGGTGAATGGCGCGCCACGAGCGGAAAGTTCCCCGCCAAGGCCATGGCCCTCGTCGGCCGGTCCGACGACGAATGGGGCGCGCCCACCAAACGGCAGCTGGCCGAGTTACCGCGTGACCCGCAGCAGCTGTACGACCTCATGGCGGCCGACCTCTCGGTGGTGAACAAACCCAAGCTCGGCGGGGTACTGGACATCGCCACACGGCTGCTCAAGACCGGTGCCGTGCCGGCCGACCTCGAGGAGTCGCTCTACCGCGCCGTGGCCAAGATCCCCGGACTCAAGGTGACCGAGCAGGTGGCCAACCTCGACGGCCGCACGGGCGTCGCACTGGGCGTCGACCCGGTCGACGGCACCTTCCGCATGGAAATCATCGTCGATCCCGCCACCGGGGAATTCATCGGGGAACGCCGGACCCAGCTCAAGCCGGAGGAAAACGACATCACGGTAGCGGGCATCAAGCCCGGCACCGTGACCTTCTCCAGTTCGGTGCGGACCGCCGTCGCCGACGAACAGGGCGCCGTCCCGCCAGGACAGTGACCCGTTGGCCAGCCCGTATCCACCCAAGTTTCCCGATACCCGGCAACCCCTGTATCACCTCACGAGGGAGTACTGATGACACCACGGAGACGGTTGACCGCCGGCGTGCTGGCCACGGCCTGCGCGGCGGCGACCTTGGCGGCCGTGCCCGGCCAAGCGGGCGCGGCCGCCGCGCCGGGCGCACCGGCAGGGGACGGCGACGGCCACCAGGTCACGTTGATCACCGGTGACCGGGTCAGCGCGCACAGGGACGCGCGTGGCCACTGGTCACTGGCCATGCAGGACGATGCCCGCTCCGGGCACGCGCCGTACGTCCAGTTCGGCGCCCGGCACGGGGACAGCACCGACTCGTACCTGGTACCGGTCTCCGCCCTTCCGCTCGTCGAAGCGGGCCGGCTCGACCGGGAACTGTTCAACATCACCGGGTTGATCCGCCAGGGCTACGACGACGCCGGCACCGACACGCTGCCGCTGCTGGCCGAGTACTCCGACGGCGTGGCCGCCCGCTCGGCCGCGCCGGCCGGCGCCCAGCGCGGTCGCAGCTTCGGCGAACTGGGCTACACCGAACTCGGTGAGTCCAAAAAGGACGCCAAGGAGTTCTGGGCAGGGCTGAGCGCGGGCGGACCGGCCGCGCTGTCCGGTGGGCCGAGCAAGATCTGGCTCAACCACCAGGTGCGTGCCTCGCTGGACCAGAGCGTGCCGCAGATCGGCGCACCGGCGGCCTGGCAGGCCGGTTACACCGGCAAGGACGTCACCGTGGCCATCCTGGACACCGGGATCGACGCGGAGCACCCCGACCTGGCCGGGAAAGTCGCGCAGAGCAAGGATTTCAGCGGCAAGGGCAGCGTGGCTGACGGCAACGGGCACGGCACGCACGTCGCCTCCATCATCACCGGCTCCGGCGCGGCCTCGGGCGGCAGGTACAAGGGGGTCGCCCCGGACGCCAAGCTGGCCATCGGCAAGGTGATGAGCGACGGCGGCTCGGGCCGTGCGTCCGACATCATGGCCGGCATGGAGTGGGCCGCGCGCGAGGCCAAGGCGAAGGTCGTCAACCTGAGCCTGGGCAGCTACCCCACCGACGGTACCGACCCCGAATCGCAGGCCATCAACAAGCTGAGCAAGCAGTACGGCACGCTGTTCGTGGTCGCCGCCGGTAACAGCGGGCAGGACGAGGGGGTCAGTTCCCCTGCCACGGCCGACGCGGCACTGGCGGTGGGCAGTGTGACCAAGTCCGACGCGCTGTCCCCGTTCTCCGACCGCGGCCCGCGCGTCGGCGACGGCGCGGTGAAGCCGGAGATCGGCGCCCCGGGCAGCGACATCGTGGCCGCGCGCGCCAAGGGGACCACTATCGGCAAACCGGTGGGCGAGTACTACACCACGCTCTCCGGTACCTCGATGGCCACCCCGCACACCGCGGGCGCCGCGGCCATCCTCGCGCACCAGCACCCGGACTGGACCGGCGAGCAACTCAAGTCCGGGTTGGTCGGCACGGCCAAGGAACTACCGGGTATCGGGGTGACCGCGCTCGGCGGTGGCCGGCTCGACGTGGCCACCGCGGTGACCCAGGCCGTGCGGTCCGAGCCCGCGACGGTGAACACCGTTGTGCGGTGGTCCGGCAAGCCCGATAAGCGCACGGTCACCTACACCAACCCCGGCGCCACCCCGGTCACGCTGGGCCTCGCCTTCAGCCTGGCGGACAAGCAGGGGCAGCCGCCCGCCGCGAACCTGGCGAAGATCTCGGCGAACTCGGTCACCGTGCCCGCGGGTGGCAAGTCCACTGTGGACATCACGTTCACCTCGAGGTCCGGCAAGCCCGGCACCTACCAGGGTCTCCTGCTGGCGAGCACCGCGGACGGCAAGACGCGGGTGCGCACCCCGGTCGGGGTGCAGGACGAGCCGGAGCTGTACGACCTGTCGGTGAAGACGCTGGGCAGGGACGGCAAGGCACCCGGCGCGCAGGACAACCAGACCTCCGTCGCCGTCAACGTCCACACCGGACAGAGCTTCTTCGGTTACGCCGGAAAGCCGATGCGGGTGCCGCCAGGGGAATACACCCTGAGCGCGGGACTCACGGCCCGCAGGCCGGACGCTCCGGTGGAAGTCACCGCGTTCGCCAACCCGGACGTCAAGGTGACCCGTGATACGACGGTGTCCTTCGATGCCCGCCAGGCCAAGCCGGTGACGGTCCACACGGACCAGACCGGTTCCCCCGCCGGTGGACTGAGTGCCCGGCTGGAAACCCGCCCCGAGGGGCCGCACGAGCCGGTGTCGCTCGGGTTGGCCGCCGGCGCACAGTTCCAGCGGCTCTACGCCTATTCCACCCCGGGGGTGGGCTCGAAGTACTTCCGCTTCACCAATGACATACAGCTCTTACAGCCGCGCGTGGAACTCACCGCGGAAGGGGCGCAACCGCTGGCAGTGGACGTGGGCTTCGCGCCGTTCTCCGACGGCCCCCCGCTGTCCGCCCAGCGGCTGGGCACCGTCTACGGCGGTGCCGGCACACCGGCCGATCTGTCCAAGGTGGACGCCAAGGACAAGTTGGTGCTATTGGACTTCCCGAACGGCATCCCCGCCAGCGAGGCCAGCAAGCGCGTCGACAACGTGAAGGCGGCCGGTGGGCGCTTCGCCGCCTACCGCCTTGTCGACGCCGGCGCCTCGGCCAGGCTGCTCGGCGCCGCACCCGTCACGTGGTCGCTGCCGACCTTCTCGGTGGACGGGTACACCGGCGACCGCTACGTGGCACTGGCCAAGGCCGGCGGCTTGACCTCTTCGCTGACCATACGGGACCACAGCGAATACGCGTACGACCTGTACTACCCGTCGGCGGGCAGCATCCCTGCCAACCTGGTACACGAGGCCAGGGCCGCGGACGTGGCCGCGGTGACCATGGCCTACCACGGCTACGCCAAGGAATTCCTCCCGATGGTGTACGCGTTCGCGGTGGGTCCGGAAGGGGAGATCAACCGGGGCGGGAGGAGTGCCACGCCCCAGTCCGAGGAACGGCGCTACTTCACCCCGGGTGACTGGCGACTCGCGGTGCAGGGCGTCGAGTTCTCCGATGCCAGCGCTCGCCCCGGCGGTACCCTCGTCGAGGGGCAGCGCACCCTGGCGGCGGGCAAGTCCTCCCGCATCGACTGGAACGCCGCGGTCATCGGCCCCGCCTTCACCGGCACCACCGGGTCGGGCCGTCCGTGGGTGTCGCAGACCGAGGACTACGCGCTCGACGTCACGTTGCCGGTGTTCTCCGACGCGGCCGGGCACAGCAGCGGCACGGACTACATCTACGGACTGGACCGGGGTACCACCGCGGCCTATCTGGACGGTCAGCTGCTCGGTACCCAGAACTCGCCGGGACGCGGTGTTTTCCAGGGCCCGGCGCGGTTCGGCACGTACCGGATCACCACGGAGGTGACCAGGGACCAGCCCTGGTGGCCGGTCTCCACCAAGTTCAGTGGTGAGTGGACGGTCGCGTCGGCCCGGTCCGCGGACGCACCGCTGGGCATGCTCGCCGTCGGGTTCGCCCCACCGGCGGACCTGCGCAACATCGTGCCGGGCGGCAGGGAGATCAGCTTCCCGGTGACGGTGACCCGGCAGGACTCGCCGCCGAAGGTCACCGCGCTGTCGGTGGAGATCTCCTACGACGACGGTGCCACCTGGCAACCGGTCGAGCTGGCCCCGGACGGTCCGAAGTGGACGGCCAAGGTCCGCCACCCGGTGAGCGGGTTCGCCTCCTTGCGGGCCAAGGCCACCGATGACAAGGGCAACGCGGTGAGCCAGACCATCACCCGCGCCTACCAGATCGGCTGAGTGGCCGTGGGGGGTTCGCCCCGCCGGGCGAACCCCCCACACCGCGCAGAACGCGCTCCCGCCCACTTCGCCTTCGGCGTCCATGGTGGTAATCGCGTTCTGCGTGGGTCCGGTGCGGGGATCAGAGGTGCATGCTCGAGCCGAGGCTGTCCAGCGCCTTGCTGACCATCGCCTGGGCGTTGGCGTTCAGAGTGGAGTTCGTACCGTTCACGACCCAGTCCGAGCCGGAGAAGATCACCACGGTCACGCCGTTGTCGACACCGCCGTCGGTGCCGCTGCTGTTGATGCCGAGCAGCGACGCCGCCTTCACCGACGCTTCACCCAGTTCACGGGAGTCGTTGTCCGAGGTGTCCTGGTCGTTCGCGGTCTGCGTGTCGCCGAAGATCGCGCCGATGACCTTGCTCTTGTAGAACATCAGCGCGAACTGCCTGCCCTTGATGCCGTGCTCCTTGTAGAAGAAGTGCGGACAGGGGCTCTTCTTGTCGTAGCAGTCGTCGCCGAGCACGTAGAACGGCACGTGGTGCGCGCCAAGGGACTTCCCGTTGCTGTCCTTGAACGTCGTGGTGCCCTGGTGGTCCGGATCGGGGTCGGGGTCGCTGCCGTCGGTGTCGACCGCCAGGCCGGAACCGTAGGCGTAGACGCCCTTCACCACCTGGTACACGTTCACGTTCTTGGCCCGTGTCATGGTGTTGATGTGCGGTTTGCTGTTGACCTTGTTCGCGTCCGTGCTGTTCTTCTTGACGCCGGCCAGCACCTGAGCGGCCGTGTACGACGGGGCCGCCGCGGCGCTGGTGTTCGTCGTGGCTGCGTCGGCGGACTTGACAGCGAGCGGCGCGGCGAGCGCCAGAGCAGCGCCTACCACCGCGAAACGCCTTCGGGAGGATGACATCACCGGGCGACCTCCAGCATATGTTAGGAAAACTTCCTAACATATGGAACCACCCATGACCGCCCCGTGTCACGAGCTCGACTCGAGAAAGTTCAAGGCCGCCGCCCCGGATTCCGACCATCGGGACAGCTCCCGCTGATCGGAACGCAGGCGGGTCCAATTTGGACCGCGAGCAGTAGGCGCGGGGTGAGTAGCCACTGTTCCCGATGTTCGCCTCCTGCGGCGGGGACGTGCGTTGTGGACAACGCCTGTCCCCGCCGTATCCCGGCCGGTGCGCCCTACTCCGGCGCCTGGAAGCCGCCGATCTTCCGCTCGAGCAGTTCGGCCAGCCGCAGCGGGGTGCGGTCCTCGAACATCGGACCGATGAGCTGTACTCCGACCGGCAGTCCCTCGGGCGACCGGCTCGCGGGTATGGCGGTGGCCGGAAGGCCGGGCATGGTGGCCAGGCCGGCCCAGACGAGCTGGTCGAAGTAGGGGTACTCGACGCCGTCGATGTCGATGCGCCGTTCCATCGGATTGGGGTGGTGGTCGTGCGGGAACGCGGGCGTCGGCGTGATCGGGCACACCACGGCGTCGAACTCGGCGAACAGCCGCCGCCAGCCGTGGCGGTGGAGTTCGCGGCCGTTGTTCGCCTCGATCCACTCGCGGTGGCTGAACATCATGGCGCGCAGACGCGCGGCGTCGAGACTCCGGTCGTCCGCGCTCAGTCCGGCGACGTGGAGCCGCAACTGCTCTTGCGATTCGATGGGAAACCGCGCGACGGAGCCCGAAATCAGCAACTGCATGTAGAGCGTCGCGGCCTCGGCCAGATCGGGCAGCAGCGGACTGCGCCGTTCGACGTGGGCGCCGCCGTCGACGAGCGCGCCGGCCACCCGGTTCACGCCCGCCCGCACAGCGGCCCCGGTCGGAACGAACGGATGCTCGTCGAGGACCAGGACCCGGAAGTCGCGGAGCCGGTCGTGGCGGGCGGGCGGCAGCGCCAGCCGGTGCGCCACGCCGAGTGTCAGCGGGTCCGGCCCCGCCATGACGTCGAGCAGGAGCGCGAGGTCGCGGGCGGTGCGCGCCATCGGACCGACGACGGCGAGGTCGAGGTCGACCGGCAATGCCGGCATGGCCGGCGGGACCATACCGCGGTTCGCCACCAGCCCGAGTGTCGGCTTGTGCGCGTAGACGCCGCAGAAATGCGCGGGGGTGCGCAGCGAACCGGCGATGTCGGAGCCGATGGACAACGCGCCGAACCCGCACGCCAGCGCCGCCGCCGACCCGCCGGAGGATCCGCCCGACGTGCGACCGTGATCCCACGGGTTGTTGGTGGTGCCGTAGATCTCGTTGAAGCTCTGGATGTCCTGCAGCCCCAAGGGCACATTGGTCTTACCGAGCACCACCGCGCCCGCGGCCTTGAGCCGCGAGACCTGTACCGCGTCCTCGGCAGGCACGAAGTCCCGGTGCGGCGGCATGCCCCAGGTCGTGGGCAGCCCGGCGACGTTGTAGCACTCCTTGACCGTCACCGGAACACCGAGCAGTGGCCGATCCTCGCCGCGGGCGCGCGCCTGGTCGGCCTCCCGCGCGGCGGCCCGCGCACGGTCGAAGTCCGGCACGCAGATCGCGTTGATCACTTTGTCGTCCCGCTCGATACGAGCGATCGCCTCGTCGGTCAGTTCCACCGAGGTCACCTCACCGGCACGCAACGCGGCCGCGAGCTCTTCCGCCGTCCGAAAATTCCACTCCATGAATCCGACGCTATCGGCCTGCCACAGCGGACATAAAACGCCGGTTCACGCAACAGGGAGGCCGAACGGGCCGTCTTCGCCGGCGAAGTCGCGCACTCGCTCCCCCACCGAAGGCGGCCCACCGCAGGTCACAGCGCCGACAGCGGGAAACTCCGCCCGCACAGGCCATGGAATACCGCGTCGTGCAACAGGATGGATGTCTCAATTCCTGCCCACTGACCGTTGATTTTCCCGATCACCCATGGGGCCTTTCCCTGCACATTGTTGCCGACGGGCAATAGCCGTCCTGTTTCGCACTGTCCACACCGTGCACGCTCCCACGCTCCAGTTCGATCAGCCGGACATGTCCTGGGAGCTCGACGGCAACCAGTCCCAGGCCCGAGCGGCCCTTCTCGAACAATTGACCCAGCCACACCACTTCGTGGCCGGCGCCCACCTCGACTCGCCCGGCATCGCCCGCGTAACCCCGTCCGGCGATGGTTATGCGCTGGAGTACCTCGCACCACCGATCGGCTGATCGAGCCTGTCGGATGGCGCCAGGTGCGTGACGGCGCAGCGGCGGAACTCCGAGACGAGGGGCTCGTTGTCGTCGGCGCGCGTCGCCAGTACGACGTGGCTGGGCTCGACGCCGCGCAAGGGGACCAGCGTGAGGTCGGGCCGGACGGTTTGAGCGTGGCTGAGGAACGTGACGGCGACGGCGTCACCGGCCGCGACGAACTCCCACGTGTCGTCGAGGGCGTTCATCGCGGGTCCCTTGGGCGCGGGGCGTCCGTCCGGGCGCGGTTCCAGCCGCCAGAAGGCCGCGCACGCGGGATCGGTTCCGGGAACCCAGGGCAGCGGCTCGTCGGCGATGTCCTCGAGGGTGAGGAACGGCCGCGCGGCCAGCCGGTGGTCGCGGCGGACCACCACCGCTCGCGGCTCGTCGTAGAGGTGCGTGACCCGCAGGCCGTCGTCCGGGAACGGCAGCCGTGCCACCACGGCGTCGACCTGGCGGTCGAGCAGGCCTTCGGCGGGCCGGCACCAGCCGAGGTGCACCGTCCGCACCTCGGCTTCCGGGCGCCGGCGGCGTAGCGCGCTGGTGGCTGGGGTGACGATGAGACCTCCGGAGTAACCGACGGTCAACCGGCCGGGTGCCGCCGTCGCGCGGGCGCCGGGGCCCGCCACGGGCCCCCGGCCCCGGCGTGCTATCGCCGTGTGGCGATATGGAAACCCCGCAGCGCGGTGGGGGGGGCCGCGCGGTGTGGG
>NZ_JBHYJW010000005.1:12278-122954 GCF_042741125.1 Amycolatopsis sp. NPDC058986
GGGCCCCCCCGGGGGTCGGGGGCGCGGGGGGGGTGGCCCGCGTGGGGGTGGGCTGCCTTGTCGCCCCCGGGTGACCCCGCGGGTCACCCGCCGGGGTGCCCCGGCCGCCCGCCCGCCGCCCGCCGCCTCGTCCGCCGCGCGCAGCAGTGCTTTCGCCTTGGGCAGAAAGGCTTCCCCGGCTTCGCTGAGGCGGGTGCCGCGGGGTGTGCGTTCGAGCAGGCGGACACCCAGCTGGTGTTCGAGGCCGCGGATCTGCCTGCTGAGCGAGGGCTGTCCGATGTGCAGCGCGGCCGCTGCCCTGCTGAACTGCCCGTGTTCGGCGACGGCGATGAAATACCTGATCAGCCGCAGCTCCAAGTCCAGGGCAGGCGGTGGAACTTCGATCATGCCCTTACCGTAGCCCGCCGCTATGCCCCGCGGGCATATCCGGATCCGACATGGGCATTGGACCCCGGGGGTGCGCCGCCCGCAGAGTGGAGTCGAGGCGGGCGACGGGGTCGAACCGCTCCAGCGCGCCGATACGCGCGCTCTCGCCCATGACTTCCGCAGGAGGGACGCCTTGACCGCTGAGCTGACCGGCTGGCCCGGCACCAAGAAGGTCGCGGTCCTGATCACGGTGGCCGTCGAGCTGTGGTCACCAGGGCACTGGCCGTACTACGCGCCGATGGCGTCGGCGTGGCCGCTGCCCTCGGCGCACGACACGCACAGCGTCTCGTGGTCCGAATACGGTGCCACGACAGGGATCTGGCGTCTGCTCGACATCCTGCGGGGCCGTCGCATGCCCGCGACCTTCGGCATCAGCGGCCTGGTCGCCGACCGCTTCCCGGACGCGGTGCTGGCCGTGCACGAAGCGGGACACGAAATCGCGGCGCATTCCTACACCCAAGACGTCATACCGGGGCTGCTGGACCCGGAAGCCGAGCGCGACAACATCCGCCGATGCACCGAGACGTTCGCCAAGCTGACCGGCGTCCGCCCGGCCGGGTGGATGAGCCCCCGTGCCACCGGCTCGGCGAACACCCCCGCACTGCTCACCGAGGCCGGCTACCACTGGACGCGTGACGACAACGACCACGACCTGCCCCAGGTGATCCCGACGCCGAGCGGACCGCTCGTGTCCATCATGCACAGCGACTTCTCCGACGTGCGCGGGGCCGTCGCCGGGCCAAGGGCCTACCGCGACATCCACCTGGACCTGCTGAAGCATCTGCTCGGCGCGCCCGGGCCCGGGATGTTCACCATGACCGTGCACGCCCATGTCGGCGGCAGGCCGTATCTCGCGAGCATGGTCGACGAGATCCTCGACCACGTCGAGCAGGCGGGCGAAGACGTGTGGCCGGCCACGCACCACCAGGTGGCGGAGCACATTCTGCGGCAAGCCACCTGATACCGAAAGGAACAGAGACAAACCCATGACCGACACTCTCGTCATCGGCGGTACCGGCGCGATGGGCGGCAGGATCGTCCGGCGTCTTCTCGAGCGAGCCGACGCGACGGTCGCCGTGTTCACGCGCGATCCCCGCTCGCGGCGCGCGACCGAACTGCTCGCGCACGGCGGCGGCCGGGTCCGGATGCTGCAAGGCGACCTGGACGACTCCGCCAGTGTGCTGGCGGCCGTCTCCAGCGTCGACCGGGTGTTCTGCAACACCGACTTCTTCACCACCGGCACCCCGGTCGGCGAGTACAACCAGGGCCTGGCGATCCTCGAAGCGGCCCGCGGCAGCGGCGTGGACAGGTTCATCTGGTCCTCGCTCGACAGCGCCGTGACACTGACGAACGGAACCGTTCCCGTTCCGCATTACGACGCGAAAGGCGCGGTCGCCGCGCGCATCAACCTGCTCCGGTCCGATGAAATGATGCGATTGGAGACCGACGGCTGGTACACCGAGCACGTGTCGGTCCTGACGACCGCGCCCTACTTCGAAAACCTCCAGCTGCGGCTGGCCCCGCAACCACACCTGCTGCCCGACGGCCGTGCGGGACTGATGTTCTCCCTCCCGCTGGGGACGGGTGAATACCCGATGGTCGGACTCGACGACATCGCCTGGTTCGCCGACTTCATGTTCGAGAACTGGCAGAGCTGGGGAAGCCGCGACCTGGCCGTCGTCGGGGACAGCCTGAGCGGCGCGCAGATCGCCGCGACCTTCGAACGGGTCACCGGCACACCGTCGGCCTACACCCCGCTCCCCCTCGACATCCTGCGATCGTCCATTCCGGACAAGGGACACGATTTCGCCGCCATGTTCCAGTTCTTCCAGGAACGGAAGGTCGCCGACCGGGACCGCGACCGCGCGCTGCTGGCCGAGATCCACCCGCACCTGATGACCTTCGAGGACTGGCTGCGCACAACCGGCTGGGACGGCACCGAAACCGACGTCCAGAAATTCCCCATCCGCCTGGCACACCCGGCGAGCACGGCGTCCGGCACAGGGCGAATCGCCTCGGCAGGGCAGCACGAGCGAAGGTGACGTTCGTACCTCACCTGCGACGTCGCGCCAGTTCACCACGCCAGGACGATCACGGAGGCACCGGTAAAGGCAAGCGTCGCGGCGCTTGACCTAGTCGCGCAGGTCCGCCTCCAGCGCGACGGCAGTGGCACGCAACGTCGCCACCAGCGTCGGCAGCCGATCCTTCGGATAGCGCACACTCGGCATCGACACCGAGAGCCCGGCGACGGCCTCGCCGTCCGGGCCGTGCACCGGGACGCCGACGGCGGTCACTCCCCGTTCGGAACGGCCCTGGTTGAGCGCGAAGCCGCCGCGGCGCACGCGGGCCAGGTCCGCCCGCAGCTCGGCCGGATCCGGTCGTTCGCCGGGCTTGTCGACCGCGTACAGCTCCTCGACCTGGTCCGGCGGCAGGCCGGCGAGCAGCAGCAGGCCGCCCGTCGTCCTACCTGGTCCGGTGGCTGGGCTGATCCGGGCCCGCTGTCCGTCCACAACCGACTCGTCCACAATGGACTCAGCGGGCAGTGTAGCCGCCGTCGATGGTGAGGATGCTGCCGCTGGCCCAGGAGGCGTCGCCGGAGGCCAGGAACACCGTGGCCTTGGCGACATCCTCGGCGCGGCCGAGGTCCGGCCACGGCGTCGTGCCGTGCAGGGCCTGGTTCAGTTCCGGGGTGTCGAGGAGCGGGCGGAGCATCGCGGTGTGCAGGAATCCGGGGCACACGGCGTTGACGTTGATCCGCTCGGCGGAGAAGTCGGCGGCGAGCTGCCGGGTCAGGTTCACCACGGCGCCCTTGGCGGTGCTGTAGGCGGGCGCCGTGGGCAATCCGACCAGGCCGCCGATCGAGGCGATGTTGACGACCCGGCCG
This sequence comes from Amycolatopsis sp. NPDC058986, assembly GCF_042741125.1. Lineage (NCBI taxonomy): Bacteria > Bacillati > Actinomycetota > Actinomycetes > Pseudonocardiales > Pseudonocardiaceae > Amycolatopsis > Amycolatopsis sp. NPDC058986. Next base: position 15,589 of record NZ_JBHYJW010000005.1, read on the forward strand.
CGGGTGCCGTCGACGACGTCCTGCTGGCGCATCCGAGTGACAGCGGCCTTGCAGCCGAGCCACACGCTCTTGCAGTTGACGCGCATGACGCGGTCGAACTCTTCTTCGGTCTCGTCGGCGATGGTCTGCGGGGCGGGGAGGATGCCCGCGTTGTTCACCATGACGTCGAGCCGTCCGAACGTCTCGATCGCGTGGTCGACGACGGCCTGGATGTCGGCGGCCTTGCTCGCGTCGGCGTCGAGGTACTCGGCCGTCCCGCCGGTGCCCCGGATCAGGTCGTCGGTGTCCCGGTCGGCGTCGATGTCGTAGCCGCCGTTTCGGGTGGATTTGCGGATGTCCGAGCAGACGACCTTGGCGCCCTCGGCGGCCAGTGCGAGTGCGATGGCACGACCGTTGCCGGAGCTGGAGCCGGTGACGACCGCGGTCTTGTCTTTCAAGCGAGCCATGGTGATTCCTCTTCTCCGCGTCGTGTCGACGTGGTGTCGCGGGCGGCGGCGACCGTGCGGTGGACGTAGTCCGGGTGCGCGAGTGGCACGTCGAGCAGTGCCGCGGGCACGTCCAGCAGATCGAGAACCTCGGTGTGGTGGCCGGCGCACTGGTCGCTGAGCACACGACGCTGGTCCAGCAGGCCCCGGATTCCCGTGCTGTCCAGCAGTTCTTCCGCCACCAGGTGCTCGGTCAGGTTCAGCAGGCAGGTCACGGCGTAGAGCTGTCGCAGGGTGTCGTCGGCGGGGCCCCGGGAATGGCCGGCCCACCGGCGGAGCGCGAGCGCCGCGCAGCTCGCGTCGACGTGCGGCCGGCACAGCGCGCCACGCTGTGACGTCCTCCATCGCCGGAGGAGACGCACTGCCAGCGCTTCCAGCAGGACGACGCCGTCGTCGCCCGAGCGCAGGCCGTCCTCGGCCAGGACGGGCACGGTGGCGGGGGCGTCGTCCGCTGCCGTGTTTTTCGCGGCGACGCGGACACTTTCGTAGCACAGGACGGTGTTGTCGCCGCCGAAGGTGGTGTTGATCTCGCCGTCCACGCGCGCGGTGACGATTTCGTTGTGGCTGTGGAACCCGTGGCCACCACAGAGTTCCCGCAGCGCGACGAGATTCGTGTTGGCCGCCCATGAGGCGTGGGCCTTGGCGCCGGAGGTCAGCCCGTAGAGCGCCTGCCGATGGCGGGCGACCGGCTCCGCCGCGTGGCGGCTGGTCCACTCCTCGATGAGGTGCTCGGTCAGGTGATGCAGGCCGAGCGCGCCGGCGACGACAGGCATGAGGCGTTCGCGATAGTGCTGGTAGCTCAGGAGAGTGCTGCCGAAGGTCTCCCGGTGCGTGCTGTAGCGCAGGGCGATCGCCGCACCACGCCGCAACGCCCCGGCGGCTCCCGTCACCGGGAAGACGCGTTCCTGGGAGAACGTCTCCAGACAGCGCGGATACCGCGCTCGCCTGGCGATCTCGCAGACGTACCTGCCGGAGTCGTCGATGTGCGCCCACGCGCTCAGCAGCGCGTCCGGCGGAATCCGGTACCGGTCGAAATGGATCATCCCCGTCTGGTTCCCCACGATCCCGCCCTTGGGGTCGGCGCGGCGAATACGTACGCCGGGGAACGGCAACGCGCCTTCCGCCGGCCGCAGCGGGACCCGGAACCAGTGGTGGCCTTCGTCGGTGCCGTCGACCACCAGCCGGGCGAGGAGCATCGCGTGGGTCGCGGAGAACAGGCTGTTGCCGATCCAGTACTTCGCCGCGTCATCGGACGGCGTCGTGACGCGCAGGGAGCGGTCTTCGTGCCGGTAGTGGACTTCCGTCCCGAGGGACAGGAGGTTGGTCCCCCTGCCGATCTCGGTCACCGCGAAGGCGTAGACCCGGTCCATCCGGTCGATCTCGTCGCGGTAGGCGGCCACCTGTGCGGGACTGCCGTGCGCGAGCAGCGCGTTACCGGCCAGCTGCTGGTTGCCGATCGTGGAAACCAGGGCGATGTCGAAGGCGCTGACCCAGCCCAGAGTGCGCACCAGGCCGGGGAACCGGTCCTGCCTGCTTCCGCCGCACCAGGCCTCACTGCCGACCACTCCCCTGGCGTGCAGTGCTTTCGCGCGTTCGATCGTCAGGAGCATCAACTCGTCGACACCCAGTTCGTACCGGGCACGCGGATCGAAGAGGGGCTCGCCGAGAAAACCGAGGTCCGGCTGCGCGGGTTCGGGCACCGTCAGTTCTCCCGATCGAGTGCCGGGACGGGCGGGGGCTGCTTCGGACCGGGCAGGTCATGACGGGTCAGGTGCAGCGCCTTGAGCGTCGGAGCCACGATGTCGCGGAGGTAGACCCGGCCGTCGATGCCGGTCGAGCGCATGAGGGCGGTGCGGGCCCCGGGGTCCGGGAGGAGCTGTTCCGCGGGCATGCGGAACGTCCTGAGCACATGGGCCAGATCGGCCAGGGTCCCCTCCCGGTCGTCGTCGAGCAGGAGCGCGACCATGTGCTGGTAGAACTTGGTGTGGGCCATTTCGTCGCGGCCGATGAGGCGGTAGACGTCGGCGAGAACACCGTGATCGTTCTTCAGTGCCAGGGTGCGCTGGGAACGGTAGACCACAAAGGTGGTGAGTTCCTGGATCATGCCGTAGATCAGCATTTCGCGGGGAGTCTCGTACGGACGCTCCCAGCGTTGGGCCAGCACGGTGTCGGCGTAGTCGTGCAGCTGCTCTTCGGTGCGCTGGCCGCTGCGGCGCAGGTATTCCCGCAAGGCCAGGGAATGCTTGGATTCCTCGTAGCCCCAGTTGACGGCGAACCAGGCCTGTGCGTAATTGCGGCCGAAAAGTTCCAGATGCGTGTTCATGTAGTCGGGCAGGAACAGTTCCACGCCGCAGAAGGTCTCGGCGTTGGTGGCCAGTTCCGCGTCGCCACGCGAGGTGTCGAGCGCGTCCCAGTCGATGTCGTTGAACAGATTCCACCTGCGGGTACGCTCGGCGTTCTCGAAGAACGTCATGTAGGCGCGGTGAAAGGATTCGCGGAGTTCCTTGTTCACGATGCGGTCCGCTGCGCGAGCTCGGCGGAAATCAGGTCGCACAGCTCTCCGACGTCGGTCACGTTGTAGAGCTGCTCGTCGGGCAGGCGCACGTCCAGTTCCTGCTCGGTCCACGTGACGAGCTCCAGCAGCTGCAGGGAGTCGATCCCCGCCGAGTGGAGATCGGATTCCGGGGCGAGCGGGGCACGGTCGGCCGAGGTGATGGCGCGCAGACCGCGATCGAGGAGGGCCAGCAGGTCGTCCTGGGTCATCGGGATTTCCTTTTCGTGGGTACCGGGTCCGGTGGTCGTGTGGAAGAGAGACGTCATTCGGGATCGTCGACGCGGCGCAGACACCATTGGGACAGCGTCATGTGCCGGCGGGCGAAGGAATTGACGCAGCAGGTCAGATAGCGGTCGTAGGTCTCGAAGACGTCATCGCCCCAGCGGTCGCGGATTTCTTCCTCGTGGGCGCGCAGCCGGGTACGCCAGTGGGTGGTGGTCCGCTCGTAGTCTTCACGCCGGGTACGGAGCTGCATGACCTCCCAGTAGGGACCGACGGCCATGATGATGTCTTCGGCGCGCGGCGTCATACCCCCGGGAAAGATGGTCTCGCCGAGCCATCGGAGTTCTCGTGCCTCTTCGGGACGACGGGGCAGGCGGTCGCGTAACCCGGTCTGGAGCGCGAAGTGGGCGCCGGGGCTGGTCCACGTCCACGCCCTGCGGAAGTAGTCGCGGTAGCGCGCGACGGCGTGGCCCGCGCGGGCCTCCTCGGGGGTGCAGACGTGTTCGATCATGCAGATGGACTGCACCGCGTCGAAGGGGTCCGACGGCGTGAAATCGCGATAGTCCACACAGGACACACTCACTCGCGGCAGGTCGCGGCGCAGGATCTCGGCGTACTGGGCCTCGGACAGCGTGATGCCGTGTGCCTGGGCGACGCCACGTTCCTGGGTGAGGTAGGCGAGGTTGTTCCCCCAGCCGCAGCCGATGTCCAGCACCCGGCTCCGCGGGGTGATGCGGGCGAAGTCGTGCAGGACGCCGAGTTTGGCGAGCTGGGCGGCGTCGAGGTCGTCGGTGTCGTCGAAGACGCCACAGGTGTAGTTCATCCGGCTGTCGAGCCACAGCCGGAAGAACTCCGGATCGAGGTCGTAACTGACCGCTATGTCAGCCTTGCTGGACACGGAGGGCACCTTCCAGGTATTGACGGCGGGTCTCCTGCCGCCGGGGCTTTCCCGACGTCGTCTTGGGTACGGCGCCCGGCCGGACGGCGACGACGTCGTGAACGGGAACGCCGAGCGCGGCGCCCACCACTTCGCGCAGGGCGGGGGCCAGGCCGGCGGTGGCCGAGGTGTGGCACTCGGCGACGATCACCAGCTCCTCGGACCGCGGACCGGGACGGGTGCAGGCGACGACACCGCCCGCGCGGACACCGGGCACCGTCTCGGCGAGCCACTCGACGCGCTGCGGGTCGAGGTTGCGGCCGTTGAGGATCAGCAGATCCTTGAGGCGTCCGGTGATGAACAACTCCCCTTCGGCCAGGTAGCCGAGGTCGCCGGTGCGCAGCCAGCCGTCCGGCAGGAAGGCCGTGCCGGTCTCCCGCGGAGCCGCCACGTAACCCCGGGCGACGGCGGGACCGCGCACCCAGACTTCACCGACGGACCGCTCGCCGAGGACGTCGCCGTGGGTGTCGCGGATGACGATCTCGTTGCCCGGCAAGGGTTCGCCGCACCCGACGAGAGTGCTCACGCCGTCAGCCGAGTCCGTCTCACCCACGGGGTCCGGGGTGGCCTGTCCGGCGGACAGCGCGGCGGTCCGGACGCGGTCCACGCGGTACGGGCGGTCCGGTGGGGAGAGCGTGACCGCGAGGGTGGCCTCGGCCAGCCCGTAGCACGGCATCAGGGCTTCGGGAGCGAGGCCGGCGGGGCCGAAGGTACCGAGAAACCGTTCCAGCACCGCATGGTTGATGGGCTCGGCGCCGCAGCCGAGCACACGCACGTGGCCGAGATCCAGCGCGGCGATCTGCTCGGGCGAGGTCCGGCGGGCGCTCAGCGCGAAGGCGAAGTTGGGTGCGAAGCTGATCGTGGCACGCCGCTCGGACATCGACCGCAGCCACAGCCCGGGATCCCGCACGAAGAAACGGGTCGGGACGAAGGAAACGGGGACGCGGGCCAGCAGGGGTGCCAGCACGAACCCGACCAGTCCCATGTCGTGGTGCAGCGGCAGCCAGGAGAGCCCCCGGTCGACGGCCGGGTCGCTGCGCAGGCCGTCGTGCATGATGGCCAGGCCGTTGGCGATCACCGCCGCCACCCGCGCCGGGACGGCACGAGGGGTTCCGGTGCTGCCACTGCTGAACTGCAGGTACGCGATCGTGTCCGGCCCCGGCTCGTGGGGTACCGACTGCTCCGGCGGCGCGGCCACGACGCTGTCCAAGTCGACCGGCCGTCCACAGCCCGCCGGCGGCTCGACGTCGCCGCGCAGCGCGATCACCTCGGGACGCGCGGTACGCGCCATCGCCGACACGTGCGCGCTCCACGCGGCGTGCCGCCCCGCCGCGGGTGGCGGTGGCAACGGAACGGGGACCACCCCGGCCCACAAGGCACCGAGGAAAGCCGGGACGAACACGTGCGGGTCGGCCGCCTCGACGGCGACCCGGTCACCGGGCCGCAGGCCGGCGGCACGCCATCCCCGTGCCGCCGACCGGACGCCCCGGAGGAGGTCGTGGCGGCTGATCGCGGTCCATTCGCCGCTTTCCCGGAGGTATTCGTGAGCGGGCCGATGGTCGTTTTCGTAGCTCGCCAGTACGTCGGTCACCCACGCTTCACGCATGCGTTCGCCGCCCTTTTTCTTCACGGTCAATCGTCGATTCTCCAACACTTTCCGGGGATTACCTGGCAGCAGCCGCCACACCACGGTGTCTCGTGGGACGCAAGGAAAGCAAGTCATGACGAAGATCGCTGCCCGAACCATCCCGTCGCGTCCGTCCGTTCGCGCCGATTCTTCGGCACCGGCCTCGGCGATCACCACGATGCGCACGCCTTGACCCGGCAAAACAATGGCGAGGACTGCACCGGAAACCCTCCCGATCGCCATGACATTTCGCCAACGCTAGCCGCTTACCCGGTTCGAGGACATGCGCGGGATTGCGGGCCATCGATCGGCAATTGCGGTACGACGGCCCGGGTCGCCGTCCGTTCAGGCGAGCCGCGGGGGGAGTTCGTTCGCGAGATGGTCGATGGCCAGCCGGGCGCGCCGCGGCAGCGCCCGCGCGGAGGGGTACACGGCGTAGATGTGGGCGTCCGGGGTGGGCATGTCCGGCAACACCCGCACCAGTTCGCCGGTGCGCAGCAGCGGAGCGACGTGCCACAGCGACCGCATCACCAGTCCGTGCCCGTCGACACACCATTGGGTGGCGATCTCGCCGTCATTGCTGATCATGGAGCCGGGCACCTTGATCGCGGCCTCCTCGGCGCCGGTGCCGAACCGCCAGATCGCGTAGTCCGAGTCGTTCTCCCGGATCACGATGCAGTCGTGGTCCGGGAGGTCGTGGATCGAGCTTGGCGGGTTCCGGCGGCGCAGATAGTCCGGCGACGCGCACACCACCCGCCGGTTCGGGTGCAGCAACCGCGCGTGTAAGGCCGAGTCCCGCTGCCTGCCCACGCGCACGGCGAAGTCGAAGGGGGTACCGGCGATGTGCAGCGGCAAATGGGACAGCTCCACCTCGATCTCGATGTCCGGGTGGAGCTTCTGGAATCCGCCCAGCACCGGGGCGATGTGCGCCCGCCCCAGCCCGATGGTCGAGTGCACCGCGACCCGGCCGCGTACTTCGTGGCGACGTTCGCCGACCTCTTCCTCCAGATCGGTGATCATCGGCAGCAGGCGTGCCACGCCCGCGGCATAGCGCTCTCCTTCGCCGGTGAGGTCGAGACGGCGGGTGCTGCGGGTCACCAGCTGCACACCGAGCCGTCGTTCCAGCCGCGCCAGCCGTTTGCTCACCGCGGACGGCGACACACCCCAGCGGCGGGCCGCCTGCGTCAGGGTCTGCGAGCGGGCCACCCCGTCGAAGAACTGGAGATCGTCCAGCTCCGGCAGATCCACGGGCTCATTCCTTTCGTCCGGCGCAACAGTGTTGTGTCGAATCGGCTGTTTTTCCGGCCTTTTGTGCTTCTTACGATACGACAATGACGACGACCTACCGTGTTGCAGTGATCCCCGGCGACGGCATCGGGAAGGAAGTCGTGCCCGAAGGCGTGCGGGTGCTGACCGCGGCGGCCGAGCTCCACGGGTTCGCTCTGGACCTGGCCGAGTTCGATTTCGCCAGCGCCGGGTACTACCTCCGGCACGGCACGATGCTGCCGGACGGCTGGTTCGACCAGCTGCGGGACTTCGACGCCCTGTTCTTCGGGGCGGTCGGCTGGCCGGAGGTGGTCCCCGACCACATTTCGTTGTGGGGCAGCCTGTTGCAGTTCCGGCGCCGGTTCGACCAGTACGTGTCGCTGCGCCCGGTCAAGCTCCTGCCCGGCGTCACCAGCCCGCTCGCCGGCCGGCTGCCGGGCGACGTGGACTTCTCCGTGGTCCGCGAGAACACCGAGGGCGAGTACTCCAGTATCGGCGGCAAGATCTTCGAGGGCACCGACCGGGAGACGGTGGTGCAGGAAACGGTCATGACGCGCACCGGTGTCGATCGCGTCCTGAAGTACGCCTTCGAGCTGGCCCGCACCCGCCCGCGCCGCCGCCTGACCTCGGCGACGAAGAGCAACGGCATCTCGATTTCCATGCCCTACTGGGACGAACGCGTCCAGCGGATGGCCGCCCGGTACCCCGACGTCGAGGTGGACAAGTACCACATCGACATCCTCACCGCGAACTTCGTGCTGCATCCGGACTGGTTCGACGTCGTGGTGGCCAGCAACCTGTTCGGCGACATCCTGTCCGACCTCGGGCCCGCCTGCGCCGGCACGATCGGGCTGGCCCCCAGTGCCAACATCAACCCGGAGCGGACCTTCCCCAGCCTGTTCGAACCGGTGCACGGCTCGGCGCCGGACATCGCGGGCAAGGGAATCGCCAATCCGGTGGGGCAGATCTGGTGCGCCTCGATGATGCTCGACCACCTCGGTGAGCACACCGCCGGCGCGGCCGTGCTGCGCGCGATCGAGGACGTGCTGGCGCGTGGCGGCGCGCCGATCACCCCGGACCTCGGCGGTGACGGCACGACCGTCACGCTCGGCACCGCGATCGCCGACACGCTCCGCGCACACCACCGCCCCTGATCGGCTCCGACGTCCCCGCGCGGTCCTTGTTCGCCCACCTCTCAGAAAGACCTCGACGATGAGCGCAGCTGAGGCAGTCGCGACCGGCGAACCGGCCAGGAACCCGAGGACCTGGAATCCGCTCAAGACCAAGCTGAACGGCGTCCCGCTCCCCGTCCCGATCATCCTGGTCGCGCTGGTGCTCGTCGCCGGAGCGCTGGAGAAGATCCCGCACGACATGATCGGCGGGCTCGCGGTCATCACCGGGTTCGGGATGCTGCTCGGCCCCCTGGGAGAGCGGCTGCCGGTCATTTCCAAAATCGGTGGCGGCGCGCTGCTGTGCCTGCTGGTCCCCTCGGTCCTGGTCTATTTCGGGGTGTTCGGCAAGAACATTCTCGACTCGACCGCCGCGGTGATGAAACAGGCGAACTTCCTCTACTTCGTCATTTCCTCGCTGGTGGTCGGCAGCATTCTGGGAATGCGCCGGGCGACCATGCTCAAGGCGCTGGTGAAGATCTTCCCGCCCCTCGTCGCCGGGACCGCGGTGGCTATCGGCGCCGGACTGGGCATCGCGCTGCTGTTCGGTTACTCGCCGCACGAGGCGTTCTTCTACCTCGTGGTGCCCATCCTCGGCGGCGGCATCGGCGAGGGCGTCGTCCCGCTGTCCGCGGCATACGCCCACGCGCTGGGCGGCGAGCCGGCGGAGTTCGTCGCGCGGCTCATCCCCGCCGCCGTGATCGGCAACATCGTCGCCATCGTCGTGGCCGGTCTGCTGCGCCGTCTCGGCGGCCGGCGGCCACATCTCGACGGCGGCGGGCGACTGGTCAAGGACCAGAAGGCCGCCCCCACCGCGGACGAGGAACCGGACATTCCTCCCCCAGCGCCGAACTACGGCGTCGGTGTCCTGGTGATCTGCGCGCTCTACGTCTGCGGCTGTCTCGGCGCGCCGCTCCTGCACCTGCCCCCGCCGGTGCTGGTGATCGTGTTCTCGGTGCTCTGCAAGCTGCTCGACCTCTTCCCGGACAGTGTCGTCCACGGCGCACGCGCCTTCTACGCCATCGTCTCCGGCCATTTCATCGCCCCGGTCATGGTCGGCCTCGGCATGCTGTACGTGCCACTGACCAGCGTGTTCGCCGCCCTCTCGGCAGGCTTCGTGCTCACCTGCGCCGGCGTGGTGCTGGCGATGGCCGCCGCGGGGTTCTTCGTCGGCAAGTGGCTGCGCCTGTACCCGATCGACGCCGCGCTCGTCACGATCTGCCACAGCGGCCTGGGCGGGACCGGCGACGTGGCCATCCTGTCCGCCTCGGACCGGATGGTGCTCATGCCCTTCGCGCAGATCTCCACCCGCCTCGGCGGCGTCGGCACCGTGATCAGCGCGGCCCTGCTCATCCAGGCGTTCCGGTAGCCGTCCGACACGCCCTCGTGCGACGTCCGGTGTGTCGCTGGGCTTCGCCGGTGAGATGACTAAGGTGTCGGCGTGGCGAACATATCCCGGTGGTCGGACGAGAACGGTGGCTTGGACTTCGGGCTGCTCGCGCTGCGGCTGATGCTGGCGGTCGCGATGGGAGCGCACGGGCTGATCCAGGTGTTCGGGCTGTTCGGTGGCCCGGACATGGCGCATTTCGGGACACTCCTGCAAGGCTACGGGTTCAGTCACAACATCGAGTTCCTCACCTGGCTCACGGGGATCACCGAGGTCGCCGGAGGGCTGCTGCTGGCGGTGGGCCTGTTCACTCCCCTGGCCGCGGCCGGGCTGCTGGGCGTGGGCATCAGCGCGGTTCGCGTGAAGTGGTCGGGCGGGCTCTTCGGGAGCACCGGTCCCGGCTTCGAACTGGAGCTGACGCTCGCGGTGATGGCGTTCGCGCTGCTGCTGACGGGCCCCGGCTGGTACGCGCTGGACCGCCACACGGCGTGGCGGCAGAAACCGCTGGGCTTCGCGGTGGGCGGGCTGATCATTTCCGTCTGCGCGGCCGTCGCGGTCGGTTCGCTGTTCTGATTCCTCCCTGCCGAGAGGGTATCCGCCGTGAACGTCCCGAATGAGGTCTTCTCACTCAGGTGCCGGGCGGCGTCGCGAACGCTCCGTTCGGGACGCTCATCGTCGCCGACGGCGCGTTCGCGACGTCAGGCTTCACCCGTTTTCCCCACGATTCCGGCGACCAGGTGAGGGCTGCCGACAACGGTCACGCACACGGACTTGCCCATTCGTGCATCCGGGGAGAATTCCCGCCCCCGGCAGAACGCGCATCTCTTTCGGTGCGGCGAGGCGGTATCACGGTGCCGGTGCTCGACACGATTCCTGTTGCTCTCATCAGGGGGCGAGCGTGGCGCGCCCACCGCCGGTGCGCGACCATGCGAAGATGACCTCCGCCGATTTCACGCCGCTCCCCGGAAGCCTGCGCGCCGAACTGGCGTCCGCCGAAACCGTCGGACCCGCTGATCCGGCCGAGCGGATCACCGTGACGGTTCTCCTGCGCAGGCGCGCCGATCTCGACCGCGAGCTGGTGACCGGGCCGGAAACCGTTTCCCCGGAAGAACTCACCGCCCGCTACGGCGCGAGCGACGAGGACGTCCGCCAGGCGCGGGAGGCACTGGAATCCGCCGGGCTGACCGTCGAGGAGGTGCATGCGGGCTCCCGCCGGATGACCGTGACCGGTTCCGCCGAGACGCTGGGCACCGCGTTCGGGGCGAGCCTGACACGGGTGCGCAGCACCGGGCCGTTCGGCGGCGACCCCGTCGAACATCTCGCCCGCTCGGGCGAACTCCGGGTACCTTCGTCGCTTTCGGACGTCATCGTCGCGGTGCTGGGCCTCGACACCCGGCCGCAGGCGCGGGCCCAGTTCCGGCTCCACGACGCTCCCGCGGCGGCCCACGCGTACTCACCGGAACAACTCGGCACGATCTACGGTTTCCCGTCCGATATGGACGGTACCGGGCAGACGCTCGCGATCATCGAACTCGGCGGCGGGTTCCGGCAGTCCGATGTGGACACTTTCTTCCGTGGCCTGAAGATCCCCTCGCCGACGATCCGCGCGGTCGAGGTCGACGGGGCCAAGAACGCGCCGACGGGTGATCCGTCCTCGGCGGACGGCGAGGTCCTGCTCGACATCGAGGTCGCGGGCGCGCTGGCCCCCAAGGCCACCCAGCTGGTGTACTTCGCGCCGAACACCGACCGGGGCTTCCTCGACGCGGTCTCCACCGCCGTCCACGCGACACCCACCCCGGCCGCCGTCAGCATCAGCTGGGGCCAGTCGGAGGACCAGTGGACGGCGCAGGCCCGCGCCGCGATGGACCAGGTCTTCGCCGACGCGGCCGCGCTCGGCGTCACCGTGTGCGTGGCCAGCGGCGACAACGGCAGCGGCGACGGCCAGAACGACGGCAAGGCACACGTGGACTTCCCCGCGGCCAGCCCGCACGCGCTCGCCTGCGGCGGCACCCGCCTCGAAGCCGGTCCCGACGGGAAGATCACCTCGGAAACGGTGTGGAACGAACCCAGTGGAGGCGCGACGGGTGGCGGCGTGAGCGACGCGTTCCCCGTACCGCCGTTCCAGGCCTCCGCCGGGGTTCCCGCGCGGGCGGGCGGCGGCACCGGCCGGGGTGTGCCCGACGTGGCGGGCAACGCGGATCCTGCCACCGGGTACCAGATCCTGGTGGACGGTAAACGTTCCGTGGTGGGCGGTACCAGTGCGGTGGCACCACTTTGGGCCGCGCTGATCTGCCGCCTCGCGCAGGCCGCGAACCGCGGGTTCGGGCTGATCCACACGCGGCTGTACCAAGGTGTCCAGGCCGGCAAGCCACAGCAGGGATTCCGGGACATCACCAGCGGCGGCAACGGCGCCTACTCGGCCGGTCCGGGGTGGGACGCGTGCACCGGGCTCGGCACACCGGACGCGACCGCGTTACTCCACACGCTCACCGGCAAATAACCCCGGATGGCGCAAACCCGGCTCGACCACGCCACGGCGCTGAAAGTGTCCTTTGTGGACTCGTGGATCCGGCGCGCGACCGATTCCCCCCGAGCGGGAACATAACGGACAGGCTATTAGCCGGCCTTATCGAACACGATGCCGGTCTTCTTGCCGGAAAACGGGAACCTTCTCTAGTTTCTGCCGACAGGACGGTGGACACGAGGGGGGCCAGGTGACCAAGCCTCACCAGGCGCGGCCGGCAGCTGCCGTCCCGCGGGCGGAACCGGGGCCGCTCGGCATCGGCGGCGAAGCGCCCGGCGGCGGGCCATGGAGACGGGGCTGGCGTGCTCTGCGCCGCAGTCCCCGGGTGGTGGTGTCGGCGGCGATCCTGGTCGTGATCGTGGTGCTGTGCCTGCTCGCGCCCCTGTACGCCGACCTCGTCTCCGGCACCGATCCGTTCGTGGCCAACCCGGTCGGCAGCACCGTGCTCGACGACGGGACCACCGTGCCGCTGCTGCAACCGGCGTCACGAGGCGTCGGTGTGCTGCCGATCGGACCGACCTGGCAGGCGCACTTCCTGCTCGGCGCGGACAGTGACGGACGGGACGTCGCCGCCCGGATTCTCCACGGCGGCCGCAACACCCTCGTGATCGGCCTGCTCGCCGGGCTAGTCGCCTGCGCCGGCGGTCTGGTGGTCGGCCTGCTCGCCGGGTACGCCGGTGGCCTCGTCGACGGCGTGCTGTCCAGGGCGCTGGACGTCGTGTGGGCGTTCCCGGTGCTGCTCCTGGCGATCTCGATCTCCGCCATCAGCTTCACCTCCGGTATCAGCCTCGGCTTCGTCCGGGTCGGCTCCGGCAGTCTCGCGCTGCCGATCCTGATCATCGGTGTGGTGTACGTGCCTTATGTCGCCAGGCCGGTGCGTGGCGCGGTGCTGTCCGTGCGCGCCGCGGACTACGTCCACGCGGCGACGTCCTACGGCGCCGGGCACGGCCGGATCATCCGCCGGGAGATCCTGCCGAACGTGCTCTCCCGGGTGATCGTGCTGTTCCCGCTGATGGTGGCGACCGCGATGCTGCTGGAATCGGGCCTGTCGTTCCTCGGCATCGGCGTGCGCCCGCCCGCCGCCAGCTGGGGCACGATCATCGAGGACGGCACGCAGCTGCTGCGCAACCGTCCGCTGATGGCGATCGTGCCCGGCGCGCTGCTCGCCCTCACCGTGTGCGTGCTCAACGTGCTCGGGGACGCGATCCGGGACGCCTTCGACCCCAAGGCCGAACTGCGGGCGCGTGCCCGGTGATCGGCTATCTCGTGCGCCGGCTGATCGCCGCGGCCGGTGTGCTGATCGCGGTGAGCGTCCTGGTGTTCCTGATCTTCTTCAAGACACCGGGCGTCGACCCGGCGAAGCAGATCGCCGGCAAACAGGCGTCTCCTCAGGTGATCGCCCAGATCCGGGCCGACTTCGGCCTGGACAAGCCCCTGCCGGTGCAGTACTTCGCCATGATGAAGCGGCTGGTCATCGACCGGGATCTGGTCTCCTACACCGATCGCGGCCCGGTGCTCTCCCGGGTGGCCAAGACGATTCCGGTCACCCTGTCCCTCGTCGGCGGAGCCGCCGTGATCTGGCTGCTGCTCGCGCTCGGCGCGGGCACCCTCGCCGCGGTCTTCCGCGGCCGGGCGCTGGACCCGCTGCTGATGGGCCTCGGCCTGATCGGGATTTCGCTTCCGGTGTACTGGCTCGGCGGCATCGTCAACCTGCTCACCCAGAGCACACTGCACCACAGCCTGTTCGGCTGGCTGCCGGAACTCGGCTACACGCCGATCACGGTGAATCCGGTGAAATGGTTCGAGCAGCTGCTGTTCCCGTGGATCACGCTGGCCATCGGCATGGCCGGGCTGTACGCGCGGGTGCTGCGGGCCGACCTGATCGAGGTCGACGGGTCCGATTTCGTGCTGACCGCGCGGGCGAAGGGACTTTCCGAGTCCCGGGTCCTGCTCCGGCATGTGCTGCGGAACTCGCTCATCCCGTTCGTCAGCCTGTTCGGTCTCGACGTCGGGGCCATGCTCGGCGGGGCCGCGGTGCTCACCGAGCAGGTGTTCGGCCTGCCCGGAGTCGGTAACCTGACCTATCACTCGCTCAGCCGTTTCGACCTGCCGGTGCTGATGGCGGTGACGCTGTACGGGGCGTTCGCCGTGGTGCTCGTGAACCTGCTGGTCGACATCGGCTACGCGGCGCTGGACCCGAGGATCCGAGTGCGATGACAACCTTGGTGGTGGACGGGCTGACCGTGGAGTTCCACGGTCCGAACGGCCCGGTACGGGTGGTCGACGACGTGTCGTTCGAGCTGTCGGCCGGCGAAACCCTCGGCGTCGTCGGCGAATCCGGCTCCGGGAAGTCGATCACCATGCTCGCCGTGCTCGGCCTGATCCGCGACACGCGCGCGATCGTCACCGGCCGGGTGCTGTTCGACGGCCGGGATCTGCTCGCCCTGCCAGGAAACCGGATGCGCGACTATCGCGGCAGCCGGATCGCGATGATCTTCCAGGACCCGATGACCTCGCTGAATCCGGTGTACCGGGTCGGCTGGCAGATCGCCGAGCAAATCCTGCGGCACCAGCGGATCGGCGCGCGAGCGGCACGGCGGCGCGCGGTCGAGCTGCTGGATCTGGTCGGTGTTCCCGGCCCGGAAACCCGCGCCCGCGACTATCCGCACCAGTTCTCCGGGGGCATGCGGCAGCGGGTGATGATCGCGATGGCCCTGTCCTGCGAACCCGACATCCTGATCGCCGACGAGCCGACCACCGCGCTGGACGTCTCGGTGCAGGCCCAGATCCTGCGCATCATCCGGGACCTCAGCGCCCGCACCGGCACCAGCGTCATCCTGATCACGCACGATCTCGGCGTGCTCGCCGGAATCGCGTCGAGGGTGCAGGTGATGTACGCCGGCCGGATCGTGGAGCGGGCACCGACCGCGGAACTGTTCGCCACGCCAAGGCATCCTTACACGATCGGGCTGCTCGGCTCGATTCCCCGGCTGGACGTGCCCCGGCCCGCCCGGCTGCCCTCCATCGAGGGTTTGCCGCCGCCTGCGGCCGAGATCGGGCCGGGCTGCGCGTTCGCGCCGCGCTGCCGCGACGCCGAGGACGTGTGCGTGCGCCACCGGCCGGTGCTGCTGCCGGCGGCCGGGCCGGACCCTCCCGAGCACTTCGACGCCTGTCTGCTGCGGCACGCGCCGCTCCAGGACGGAAAGGGGACGGCCTGATGCCCGAGCCCGAACTCCTGCGCACCACCGACCTGACCAAGTGGTTCCCCGTCCGCCGCGGCCTGCTGGGCGGGCGCGGCAGGCTGCGGGCCGTCGACGGGGTCTCGCTTTCCGTGCGGCGCGGGGAAACGCTCGGCCTCGTCGGGGAATCCGGCTGTGGCAAGTCGACCCTCGGACGCTGCCTCGTCCGGCTGTACCGGCCGGACAGCGGCTCGATCGTCTTCGACGGCGCGGAAATCAGCCAGGCAGGCCGGCGCGGACTGCGCACGGTCCGGCGCTCGGCGCAGCTGATCTTCCAGGATCCCTACGCCAGCCTGAACCCGCGCCGCCGGATCGGCGATTCGGTCGCGGAACCGCTGCGGGTGCACCGGCTGCCCGCG
Organism: Amycolatopsis sp. NPDC058986; assembly: GCF_042741125.1. Lineage (NCBI taxonomy): Bacteria > Bacillati > Actinomycetota > Actinomycetes > Pseudonocardiales > Pseudonocardiaceae > Amycolatopsis > Amycolatopsis sp. NPDC058986. The sequence goes on from NZ_JBHYJW010000005.1 coordinate 31,358, forward strand.
ACCCGCGCGGCGGTCGCCGAACTGCTCACCCTGACCGGCCTTTCCGCCGAACTCGCCGACCGGTTCCCGCACGAACTGTCCGGTGGGCAGCGCCAGCGCGCGGTGATCGCGCGGGCGCTGGCGCCGCGGCCCCGGCTTGTCGTCGCGGACGAGCCGGTGTCCGCGCTGGATGTCTCGGTGCAGGCACAGATCCTGAACCTGTTCGACGATCTCAAGGAACGTCTCGGCCTCACCTATGTGTTCATCGCGCACGATCTCGGCGTCGTCCGGCACACCTCCGACCGGGTCGCGGTGATGTACCTCGGCCGGATCGTCGAACGGGCCCCGGTCCGCGAGATCTACGCCGCGCCAAGGCATCCGTACACCGCGGCGCTGCTGACCTCGGTGCCCATCCCCGACCCGGCGGCAGGCGCGCGCTGGCGGGAGACCACGCTGACCGGGGACGTGCCGAGCCCGCTCGACCCGCCGGGCGGCTGCCGGTTCCACCCCCGCTGCCCCCGCGCCACCGACCTGTGCCGCACCACGGAACCGGCACTGAGCAACGAAAACGCGGACCACGACGTCGCCTGTCACCACCCTCTCGAACCGGCGGTACCCGCGGCGCCGGCCGGACCGGAGGCTGCTTCCGATGACTAGCGCCGGCACCGATCAGTCCACACACCCGACCCTGCCCCAGCTCGCCGCGCTGATCGCGATCTCGGCGACCGGTTCGTTCGCCGGAGCCGCGACCGCGCTGGGCTGCACCCAGTCGGCGGTGAGCCAGCGCGTCGCGACGCTGGAACGCGGGCTCGGTGTCGTGCTGGTGCGAAGATCCCGGCAGCAGCGCGGGGTCGCGCTCACCGAGGCCGGCGACACGCTGGTCGCCGCCGCCGACCAGGTCGGCGGGATCCTCTCCGCCGCCGTCAGCCAGGTGGAGACGATCCGCAGGGGCCTGAACGCGACCGTCCGGATCGGCTTGTTCACCAGCGCGAGCGAGCGGGTCATCCCGCCGGCGATGGCGGCGATCCGGCGCCAGCCGGTCGACTACCGGATCGAACTGGTGGAGCTGGACCAGCAGGCGGAGGTGTCGCGCCTGGCCCGCAACGGGGACATCGATCTCGCCTTCGTCGAACTGCCGATCGCGGACCCTTCCCTGCTCAGCGTGGAACTCCTCACGGATCCGTTCGTGCTGCTCGTCCCGGCAGGCGCCGAGCCGGTCTCCCCCGGCCGGCTCACCGGGCTGCCGTTGATCGGCCTGCGCGGCCAGCGGGATCCGCTGGAGGCCTGGGCGGAATCGGTGGGTACCGCACTGAACTGGGTGCTGGAGATGGAGACCAATCACTCCGTCGAGGCGATGGTCGCGGCCGGTCTCGGGTACGGCACCGTGCCCCGGCTCACCCTCGGCGGCCGGACCCCTGGCGTGCGCCGGATCTCCCTCGCCGGTGTCGTCCCGGCCAGAACCATCGGACTCGCCTGGCGGCGCTACCACCCCCGGCTGCCGTTCGTCCGCGGGGTCATCGAGATCGTCCAGCGGGTGTGTGCCCGGCCGGCGGAGGTCCTCCCGCCGGTCGACGTCGAGGAGGTGCCTGCCCGATGAAGCGGAATCGGGCACTGCCCCTGCTCGCGTCGGTGATGCTCCTCTCCACTGCCGCGTGCGCGGTGGACGACACGCTGTCGATGACCTCCGTCGCCCCCGGTGACCGCGGGCATCAGGGCGGGGTGGAAGTGTTGCTGGCCAACGGAAATGTCGGCACCGCCGACCCGATGATCAATTACTCGACCGGATCCTGGGCGCTCTTCACGGCGACCTACGACGGTCTCACCGCGTTCACCAAGTCCGGCCCCGACGTCGGCAAGCACGTCGCCCCGGATCTCGCGACCGAGATCCCGAAACCCACCGACGACGGTCTCAAATGGACATTCACCCTCCGCTCCGGAATCCGGTTCAGTGACGGCCGCGAAGTCCAGCCGAACGACGTCAAGGCGTCCTTCGAGCGGATGTTCAGGGTGCACGGCCCGACGACGTCCTCCCAGTTCAATGTCATCGCGGGCGCGAAGGAATGCCTCGACAAGCCGGAAACCTGTGACCTGTCGGCCGGGATCGCCATCGACGAAGCGACGAGACGGATCACCTTCACCCTGCTCCAGCCCGATCCCGAATTCCCCGAGCAGCTCGGCCAGCCGCTGGCGTCGATCCTGCCCGCGGACACCCCGCCCGCCGACGTCGGCTCGGACGTGTCCAAGCTCCGGGCAACAGGACCGTACTACTGGGCGAGTTACGACCCGACCGATCGCATCACGCTGAAACGCAATCCGTATTTCCGCTCCTGGTCGCCCCTTGCCGCGCCGGAGGGATATCCGGACCAGATCGTGGAGAAGTTCGGTCTCGAACCGACCGATCAGGTCACCGCGGTCATCAACGGCCAGGCCGATTTCGCGACCGACCAGCCACCGCCGGACCGGGTGAACGAGATCAGCGTCGACCATCCGAACCAGCTGCACCTCGACCAGATCGGCCATGTCTGGTACTGGGCGCTGAACACCAGGATTCCCCCGTTCGACAACCTCAAGGCGAGACAGGCGCTGAACTACGCGTTCGATCGCAACTCGGCGGTGCTGCAGGCGGGCGGTCCGGGTCTCGCCACGTCGACTTGCCAGGTGCTGGTGCCGAACATCCCCGGTTATCGGCAGTACTGTCCGTGGACGATCGATCCGGCGCCGAACGGGAACGGACCGTGGCGCGGCCCCGACATGGCGAAGGCGAAACAACTTGTCGCCGAGTCCGGCACCGCGGGCGCCTCGGTGTCGGTGGTGCCGGGGAACAACCGGATGCACATCGCCATGGGCGAATACATGCAGACGCTGTTGACCAGGCTGGGCTATCACGCGACACTCAAACCCATCGACGAAGGCCTGCAGTACCCGTTCGTCCAGAACTCCGGAAACCGGGTCGAAGTCGCCTTGTCCGACTGGTCCCAGGACTATCCGGCGGCGAGCGATTTCCTGAACGTGCTGACCTCGTGCTCCGCGTTCACGCCCAACTCGGACGCGAGCCCGAACATCGGCGGCTTCTGCGATCCGGCCATCGACGAGAAGATGGCGGAGGCGCTGCGGCTCGGCAACACCGATCCGGAGGCGGCGAACGCGCTGTGGGCCCGAGTGGACCGCGAGGTTACCGATCAGGCGCCCTGGGTCTCGATGTACGTGCCGAAGTGGGTCAATTTCGTATCGGCCCGGCTCGGCAACTACCAGTTCAGCGCCCAGTTCGGGTTCTTGCCGGGTGTCGCGTGGCTGCGCTGACCGGAAGCGGCACCGATCCCGAGAATCCCTAGGAGTCCTTGACATGGCGAAACCTGGCGATTCACCGCTCCACGCACCCGAAGCCGCCGAGTTGCGCAGGCGCCTCGGAACACTGCTCACGACGCGCGGGCCGTCCGGCTACGAAGCCGAACCGGTGCGTGCCTGGGTCGAGCTCGCCGCGGAGTTCGCGAAGGTACGCATCGATCCGCTCGGCAGCGGGCACGCGGTGGTGAACCCGGGCGGCACTCCCCGGATCACCCTGATCGGGCACATCGACGAAATAGGGCTCAGTGTCAGTCATATCGACGAGGCGGGCAGGCTTTGGGTGGTCGGCATCGGGTGCTGGGACGCCGCGATCCTTTACGGCCAGCATGTCGCGGTACTCACCGAAAGTGGCAAGGTGCCGGGTGTGATCGGCACGGCGCCGCCGCACCTGAACGACGGAAACTCGTCGCCGAAGATCGAGGGTGCGTGGATCGACATCGGCGCCACCGGCCGGAGCGACGCGGAAGCGGTGATCTCGGTCGGTGACCCGGTGGTACTCGGCGCCGCTCCGGCAGACCTGCGGAACGGCCGGATCGCCGCGCCGGCGCTGGACAACCGGCTCGGCGCGCTGGCCGTCCTGGAAGTGGCACGCGCGGCGGCGGCCGCGTCGGTCACCGCGGAGGTGGTCGCGGTGGCGAGCGTGCGCGAGGAAACCAGCTATCACGGCGCGATGGGCGCGGTGCACGCGATCGAACCGGATTTCGCGCTCGCGGTGGACACCACGTTCGCCAGCGACGTTCCAGTGGCGGGGATCGAGCGCAGGACAGGCGAGCACCGGCTCGGGTCCGGCCCGGTGATCGGGCGCGGTGCCGTCACCGACGAACGTGTCGCGCGCGCCCTGCGCACGCTGGCCGAAGACCTCGAAATCCCTTACACGATCGAAGCCTACGGCGGCGAAAGCGGGTCCGACGCCGACGCGATGGCGGCCGTCGGGGCCGGGATCCGCTGTGGTGTCGTCGCTCTGCCGATCCGGCACATGCACAGTGCCGGCGAGGTGGCCGATCTCGCCGACCTGATCGGCACGATCGACCTCGTCACCGCGTTCTGCCTGGCGGGAGGGGCGGAATGAGCACCAGAGCACGGACGGGAGTGGCCTGCTCGTCCCGCGCCGGCACCGTGACCGGGGTGGCACGACGGAACGAGCCCGGCCGCGTGCTGCTGGACGCCATCTGGTCGGACGACAGCCGGCTGACGCTGTTGCAGCTCGAGGCGCTCTACGCGGTGGCCAACGAAGGCTCCTTCGCGGCCGCCGCGGCGACACTCGGCTGCACCCAGCCCGCGGTGAGCCAGCGGATCGCCTCGATCGAGCGACGGCTCGGCGTCGTGCTGGTACGCCGGGTGTCCGGACAGCGGCAGGTGCGGCTGACCGAGGCCGGCACCACCCTGGTCAACGCCGCCGAACAGGTCCAGGTCATCCTGCGCACCGCGACCCGACAGATCGAGGATCTCCGGGACGGCAAGGAGCCTGCCGTCCGGATCGGCGTGTTCTCCAGTGTCGCCGTGCGGGTGATGCCGCTGGTGCTGGCCGCGATCAACGCGCACCGCGTGCCGTGCCGGGTCAAACTGGTCGAGGTCGATGACGACGTCCGGCTGCAGGAACTGCTGCGGTTCGGGGAAATCGACCTCGCGTTCGTCATCTTCCCCCTGCAGAGCGGCCGGGCGCACGGCCTCGAACTGTTCGACGACCCGTTCATCCTGCTGGCGCCGAGGCGATCGCCGCTGGCGTCGCTGCCCCGGCTACGACCGGTGGACCTGCGCGGCCTGCCCATGGTGTGCCTCACCAGCGAAAAGTACGAGGTCGCCGCCGAGCTTCGCCGGCAGGGCGTCGAGCCGAACTGGGTGTTCGACACCGACAAGATCCACGTCGTCGAACCACTTGTCGCAGCGGACGTCGGCTATTCGATCGTGCCGCAACTGGCTCTGGGCCAGCGGCACCCCGATGTGGTGCGGTTCTCGCTCAGTGAAATCGTCGCGCCGAGGGAGATCGGCATCGCCTGGCCACCGCATCACCCCCGGCTCGGCCCGCTGCTGCGGGTCGCCGACGTGATCCGTGCGGTGTGCGCCAGCCCGGCCGACATCCTGCCGCCGATCGACCAGCCGGGCAGGCTGCCCGCTACCGGCCGATCCGCGTCAACGCACGAAAACCGCACGGACCGCGGCCAGGTCACGATCACCGAGACCGGCGTCCGCGGCGCGGTCGTAGATCTGCTGGAGTGCCGCGAGGAGTAGCTCGGGCAGGCCCGCGGAGGCCGCGGCGGAAGCGGCTGGGGGAACTCGTCGGCTGGACCGCGACCCGGTTGTCGCATCAGCTCGCGAGGATGCGGATGCGAGGCTTCGTCGACCGGGCAGCCGCAGGGCGCGGCCGCCTGATGACGATCTCCCTCACCGACGTGGAACGGCGAACCTACGAATCGGCGCTGCCCGTGCACGCGCGTTCCGTTCGCGCGCACTTCCTCCGGCACTTCGACGCGGCGACCATCGAAAACGGGCTGCCCTTCATCCGTGACGACGACGGTTCCGGGCAATGAACACGAGCGCGGAACAGAAGGGGTGTCGGCACGCCAAGCACCGCAGCGCCCGTGGCGGATCAATCCTCTGTGGACGACGCCGTCCCCCGGCCTTCAGCTTCTCTCGTCCGTGTCGATCCGCTGGGTACCGACGACGGCGAGCAGGTCGAGGGCGTCGGCGCTTTCGGTGCCGAGCGCCGGGGTGAACCAGAGCAGGCGCTGGCGGCCGTCCTCGCTGAACAGGTTGAGGCAGTTGACTTCGATCAGGCCGAGCGTCGGATGGACGAGGCGTTTGCGGTCGTCCCTGCGGAAGGCGACGTCGTGCTCGGCCCAGAGGTCGGCGAACTCGGCCGAGCGCCCCACCAGTTCGTCGATCATCGTGCCGGCCTCGGTGTCCTTGGCGTCGCGGCGAGCCGCGGCGGCGCGCAGGTCGGCGGCGAAGGCGCGGGACTGCGCCGGGTGGTCCTCCTCCGGATACAGGCGCCGGGCTTCGGGCTCGGTGAACCAGCGGTAGACGAAGCTGGCACGCCTGCCGCGGTGACCGGACTGGTCGCCGAGCAGCGCGACGGCGAGCGGGTTCTGGACGAGGGTCACGTGCAGGTCGGTGATGACCTGAGCGGGCGTCGACGTCAGCCGGGTGAGCAGGTCCAGCATGCCGGGGTGGACGTGCGCAGCGGCCCCGGTCCGCACCGGGACGGGGCGATCGGCGAGATGAAAGAGATGGTCGCGCTCGTCGTGGGTGAGCCGCAGGGCGCGCGCGAGCGCGGCGAGCATCTGTTCCGAGGGCTGCGAGCCCGCGCCACGTTCGAGCTCGTTGTAGTAGTCGACCGAAGCACCGGCCAGCTGGGCGACCTCCTCACGGCGCAGCCCGACGACCCGCCGCCGTGGCCCGGCCGCCAGGCCGACGTCCTCGGGGCGGATGCGCTCGCGCCGGGAACGCAGGAAGACACCCAGCTCGACGTACTTGGGGGAAGGCATGCGTCCAGTGTGCGCCCGACCGGGCCACGCGACACAGGGGATGACATCCCCTGGCTGACCGCGACGGGAACGCGCATCGTGGTCGTCATGATCACTACCGACACCACTCCCGCGACCCGACGGGTCGCCATCGTGACCGGCGGCTCCCGCGGCATCGGCCGCGCCGTCTCCGAGAAGCTCGCCGCCGACGGACTGGCCGTGGCCGTGAACTACGCCGGCAACACCGCCGCCGCCGACGCGACGGTCGCCGCGATCACGGCGGCGGGCGGCACAGCCATCGCGGTCAAGGCCGACGTCGCCGACGAGACCGCGGTGGCCGCGCTCTTCGATCGCACCGAAGCCGAGTTCGGCGGCGTCGACGTCGTCGTGAACTCCGCCGGGCGGCTGGCGCTCTCCACGATCGCGGACCTCGATCTCAGCGTGCTCGACGCGGTACACCGCACCAACATCCGCGGCACCTTCGTGGTGGCCCAGCAGGCCGCCCGGCGCCTGCGCCCCGGCGGCTCCTTCGTCGGGTTCTCCACCACGATCGTCGGTACGCAGTTCCCCACCTACGGCGCTTACGCCGCCAGCAAGGCCGCGATCGAGGGCCTCACGCTGATCCTGGCCCGCGAGCTGCGCGGGCGCGACGTCACCGTCAACACCGTCGCACCCGGCCCGACCGCCACCGAGCTGTTCCTGGACGGCAAAACCCCGGAGCAGGTCGACGCGCTCGCGAAAACACCGCCGCTGGAGCGCCTCGGCACCCCCGGGGACATCGCGAACGTCGTCGCCTTCCTGGCCGGCCCGGCCGGCCATTGGGTCAACGGGCAGACGCTGCGCGCGAACGGCGGCATGGCCTGATACCCGGCCGCCGCGCTCCGAACCGACAGGCACGACCCCGGCAAGAGAGGAATCCATCATGCCCTTCGCCAACCTCAAGGTGCCCGCCGGCACGCTGACCGCCGAGTCCAAGAAGAAGCTGCAGGACGCGGTGACGGACGCGTTCGCCGACGTCTACGGCGAACGCGCACGACCCACCACGCTGGTGATCGTCGAAGAGATCACCGAGAACGGCTGGAGCCTCGGCGGCACGATCCTCACCGAAGAGTTGCTCGGCCGCAGCTAGTTTCCGGCACGCCGGGCGATCCCACCGGACGAGTCCCTCCACTGTGGACAGAGCGGGTCCTCGGCGCTACGCGCTCGCGGTGCCGCGCAGGGCCGGGCCGATTTCGACGGCGTCGGTGACCATCGGGTACCACGCGGCGGTCAGCACGTGCACCGGACCCGGCACGAGATCGTCCAGCCGCAACGCGGCGCGCAGGTCCAGCAGTGTCGGCGAGGTACCGCCGGGCAGGAGGCCGGCGGCGCAGCCGGCGCGGAGCCGCTCCCGGTGGGCGGCGAGGCCGTCGGGCACGAGCTGTCCGCCGTGCAGGCGCAAAGTGGTGGTGGCGGCGTCGAGCAGGCCCGCGGTCCAGGAGAGCACGCTCCTGCCGAGCACCGGATCGGCTGCCGTCTGATGCCGCGCCTGGGCGTGGTAGATGCCGTGCGCCCCGGTCGAGGGCTCGATCCACGCGAAGTCCTCGGGACACCGCCATCGCCGGGCCCAGCTGCGGCTCAGCTCCTCGATGCGGAATTCACCCGGCGGGAGCCGGTGATCCCCGGCGAGCTGACGCAGCAGCTCGGTCAGAAAAACCATGGCCAGGCCGTGGACCTGCCTGCCATCGACGCCGCGGGGCAGAACGCCGGGATGGTCCCGGACCTCGAGGTCCGAACGAGGCCCGGCGCGATACCAGACGACCAGCCCGCCCGCCCACGCCTCGGCCGCCTGAACCAGGCTGATCCCGGCCGCCTTGCGGAAACGGAGTGTGGTGTCGGCGACCCGCGTGTTGCACTCGGCCCGTGCGACGTCCTGATCGACACGGCCCGTCTCGTGGCACCCGGTCACCATGCCGATCCGTCCCCCGTCCCAGCCGGTCACGCTCCGGTACGTCGTGTCCGGCGAGCTGTGGTCCGGACGCAGAGCAGACCGATGGTACGCCCTCACGGGGGTGTCGTCTCGGCCGAACGGCCGATCCCGCCACTTCGGCGGGAAGATTTACTCCGATCAGGCAAAGGGGGTGGCCGCCCCGGGCCAGTCCTCTGTGGACAGGTTCGGTCAGTCCGTGGTCTTCCGCGCCACCCCGCCGTAGAGCTGCGCGTTGGCGTGCGGATCGTCGGAGACGTCGCCCCGCCCGCCCGGTCGCCACAGCGCGCAGCCGACCAGCCCCGGCTCGATCATCGCGAAGTCCCCGAACATCGCCTCGACCTGGTGGTAGCCGCGCGTGGTCGCCTGGTCGTGGCCCCTCGCCCGGTTGAACGTGCCGACCGCGCTGTTGATCCGGTCGCTGTCCTGCGCGCTGACCAGATGCGAGATCGCCAGGTAGCTGCCTGCCGGAATGCGGCGCCGGTACCGCGCGAGGAGCGCCTGCGGATCGCTTTCGTCGGGAATCCAGTGCAGCAGCGCCACCATCAGCAGGCCGATCGGCTCGTCCATGCGCAGCAGCCTGCGCGCCTGCGGGCTGTCGAAGATCCCGTCCGGATCCGTGAAATCCGCGTGCACGATGGCCGCGTTTTCGTTGTCGCGCAGGAGTATCTCGCTGTGGGCGACGGCGATCGGGTCACGGTCCACATAGACCACCCGGCACCGGGGATCGATCCCCTCGGCGACCTGGTGCACGTTGCCCACGGTCGGGATGCCCGAGCCGATGTCGAGGAACTGCCGGACGCCGAGCTCCATCAGCGCGCGGACGACCCGGCCGAGGAAAGCGCGATTGACCCTGGCGACGTCCCGGATGCCGGGCATGATCCTCTCGGCCATCGCCGCGGCGTCCCGGTCGGCCTGGAAATTGTGCGCGCCCCCCAGCAGATAGTCGTAGGTCCGGGAGCCGCTCGGCGTCGTCGTGTCGATTCCGGGAGGGACCCAGTCCTCGTCCTGACGTGGCGTCGTCACCGCATACCTCTCTCAGCTCGGGACGAAAAGCCTACTCACTCCTCCGCGCCCACGGCTGGTCCATCGGTGTGACGACACGTCAGCCGATGGGGTGCTGTTGTAATGCACCGTTCGGCGCCTAAGGTGGCACACCTCCTTTCAGAGGCCGAGGAGAGGGAAATGAACGTCCCGGTCGCGCCGGACCGCTGGATCCTTCTGGGGCACACCCCGTCGATGTTGCGCCATCGCGTCGGGTTCACCTCTTCCCTGCGCGCGCACGGCGATGTCGTGCGCATCTTCCTCGGCCCGCTGGAAACGTATTTCCTGACCAGCCCGGAACTGGTGAATCGCGTACTCGTCACCGAGGGCACCAGCTTCTCGAAAGGCATTGTCTTCGACCGTTTCCGGCCGTTCATGGGAAACGGGCTCGTCATGTCGGAGGGCGCGTTCCATCTGCGGCAGCGCAGGCTGGTGCAACCCGCCTTCCACAGTGCCCGGCTCGCCGCGTACGCCGGCACGATGGTGCGGGTCACCTCGGAACTGACGGGCACCTGGCGCGCGGGCGAGGTCCGCCGGCTGGACGCCGACATGCAGCGGCTGGCCATCACCGTGGTCGGGGAGACGCTCTTCAGCACCGAGCTGGGACGGCGTGCCATCGCGGAGGCACGCCGGTCGATCCCGGTAGTGCTCAAGGAGGGGATGATCCGGGCGCTGTCGCCGAAGTTCCTCGAACACGTCCCGATCGTCCCCGCCAACCGGCGGTTCGACCGGGCCGTCGAGCGGCTCCGGGGAATCGTGCAGGAGGTCATCACCGCTTGGCGCGCCACCGGAGAGGATCACGGTGACCTGCTGTCCCTGCTGATGCTGGCCAGGGACGAGGACACCGGTGAGAGCATGACCGACCGCCAGGTCTACGACGAGGTGATCACGCTGCTCACCGCGGGCAGCGAAACCAGCGCCGTCGCACTGGCCTGGCTCTTCCACGAACTGGCCGGGAACCCTGCCGTCGAGCGGCGGGCACGGGCCGAGATCGACCAGGTGCTGGCCGGCCGCGCGGCGACCTTCGCGGACGTCGCGAAGCTCGAATACCTCCGCCGGGTCGTCAACGAGGTCCTGCGGATGTACCCGATCTGGATCCTCATGCGACGGGCGCTGAAGGACGTCGAACTCGGTGGCGTGCGGTTGCCCGCGGGCACGGAGGTCATGTTCAGCCCGTATTCCCTGCATTTCGACCCGAGGTTCCACGAAGACCCGGACCGGTTCGATCCCGATCGCTGGCTGCCCGAACGGGCCGCGCGCATCCCGAAGGGCGCGTACGTCCCGTTCGGCGCGGGTGGCCGGCAGTGCATCGGGAAAGCCTTCGCCCACACCGAAATCACGCTCGTCGCCGCCACCATCCTGGCCGGCTGGGACGTGGTCCCGGTTCCGGGTGTGCCGGTGCGCACCACGGTCACCTCGGCCGCCTATCCCACCCGGCTGCCGATGACGGTGACACCGCGGCGGACACAGTGATCGACATCGAAAACTGAAAACACTATTTCATTTCGGAGGTAATTTTCCGTGAACGAATCCCGCACGGGGACGAAACGTGCCTCGAGCCGTCGCTGGCGTGCCGCCGCTCTCACGGTGGTGGCACTCGGGTTCCTGCTGGTGCCCGCGCCCGCCAGGGCCGACGGCGCGAGCTGTCAGGAGCTGTACTTCCCGGTGACGCTCGTGACGCTCCCGCAGACGATGCACGCCACCCTGTGCGTCCCGCCCGGCGGTGCGAACACGGTGCAGGTGCTCGTTCCCGGTGGCACGTACAACAGTTCGTACTGGGACATCGGGTACGAGCCGGAGATCCGGTCGTACCGCCTGGCGATGAACAACGCCGGATACGCCACCCTCGCACTGGACCGGCTCGGTACCGGGCGCAGCACCACGCCGCCGAGCGCGGTACTGACGACGATCACCGAAGCCGCCGTGGTGCACCAGGTGATCCAGGCCGTCCGGTCCGGTGCGCAGGGGCCGGGATTCGGCAAGGTCATCCTCGGCGGGCACTCGTTCGGCTCCGGCACCGCGAGCATCGAAGCGGCCACCTTCCACGACGTCGACGCCGTGCTGGTGACCGGTCTGGCACACCGGTTGAACCTCGTGGGCACGACCGCGGTCTTCGCCGCCACCTACCCTGCGGCGCTCGACCCCCGGTTCTCCGGAAGCGGCTACGACGTCGGCTACCTGACCACGCAGCCGGGTACGCGGTACTCGATCTTCCACACGCCGGGGCCGAACGTGGACGGCGCGATCGCCTTCGACGAGGCGACGAGGGACACCTCGGCGTACGAACAGGCCGCGGACCTCTTCCCGATCGGCATCATCGCCCCCTACTCGCTGTTGATCGACAAGCCGGTCATGATCGCGCTGGGTCAGGACACGGTCTTCTGCGGGCTGCTGGCCACCGACTGCTCGTCCGCCGCCGGGATCAGGAACTCCGAGGCGCCGTACTACAGCCCCGGCGCGGATTTGACCACCTACGCGCTGCAGGGCTACGGGCACGCGATCAACTACGCGCCCAACGCGCCCGACTACTTCCAGGCCGTCATAGCGTGGGCCGACCGCGAGGTGGGCCACTGACGCATCAGCGGACACGTCCTTCCAGGACATCGCCGGCGGCGCGGGACCCGGACGATTGACGAGCGCGGAACCGGGTACCCGCCCAGCGAATCCGGAGCGACGCGCCCGAAGGAGGGATCCATGCTGGCCGACCACGAACGAAAGGCACTCGACGGGATCGAATCGGAGCTGGCGGCGACCGACCCCGCCCTGGCCGCGTCGCTCCGCCACGGAGTGCACAGCGAGGCGTGGCGCTGGAAGGTCGTCGAGGCGCTCGCGGTCGTGACGACGGTGCTCATGATCGCCGTCGGGGTGTTCAGTGGCCACGCCTCGCTGATCGTGGCGGGTGTACTCGGCACCAGCGCGCTGCTCGGCCTGCGCTTGCTGCACCGCCGCGCCGCGGTCGCGCCCGAAAGTCCACAGTAGACGCTCCCGGCCGGCTGGCACGCGAAGAAACCTGACCGCCACGCCCGCCGGGGCCACGTGGGCCGGTCCCGAAGATCGTGACCGTCTACACGCGACAGGACACATCGGACGCATCCACTGCTCTTCGGTCAGGTCCTCCGGTTTGTCGACGGGACACTGCGTCGCCACGTTGTTGACCAGGATGTCGAGCCCGTGCAGCTGGCGCACGGTCTGCTCGACCACGTCGCGGCAGTGCCGCCCGCCCGCCAGGTCGCCGGGCAGCAGCAGGCACTGCCTGCCCTCGGCCCGGACCCGGTGCGCGGTGGCCTCGGCGTCCTCGTGTTCGTTCAAGTACGCGATCGCGATGTCCGCGCCCTCCTTGGCGAACGCGATCGCCACCGCCCTGCCGATCCCCGAATCGCCGCCGGTGATCAGCGCACGGAGCCCACGAAGCAGGCCACGGCCCTCGTAGTCCTCCATCATGTCGCGCGGCCTCGGGTCCATTTCGGCGGTCGTGCCCGGCGGTTCCTGCTGTTGCGGCGGGCGGATCCTCTCGGCCATGTGTCGCTCCCTTCAGAGCAGGTAACGCGTCACCCCGCAGCCCCTGTCCATCGCGTCTCCGCGAGCCGTGGCGGGCAGCACGCCGGTTTCCCGGGCAAAGGACCCGGCAAACCCGGTGAATAGCACCGCTGCCAGGGGGTAACCGGGATTTCGACGGAACGGAGGTGTCGTATGGACCAGCAGCACAGGGAAGAACAGCGGAAGGCCGACGCCGAGCGGCGACCCGAGCACGACAGCGGTTCACCACAGGAGCGACGTCAGGTGCTCAGGGGTGAGCAGGGGACGTCCGCGGGTGATCCACACGACGACACCGACCCGCAGTCGGGCTGAGCACTGCGGCAGTCCCCGGGAACCCGAGCGGATTTCCCCGACACGTCAGGGTTCGCCTCGACCGGAGCGGGTATCCCGCTGCTTCCGAACCGACAACCGACTGGAGCGTTCATGACCACCACGCGCCACGACACCGACCTGGTTTCGGTGATCACGGAGGACCATCGCGCCGTCGAGCGCGTGTTCACCGAACTCGAAACCGGCACGAGCAGCCCGGAGCAGCGCAAGGACCTCACCGACCACGTCATCGCCGAACTCGTCCGGCATTCGGTCGCCGAGGAGCAGTTCATGTACCCCGCGGCGAGGAAACACCTGCCGGACGGGGACGAGCTGGCCGATCACGAACTCGCCGAACACGCCGAGGCCGAGTCCGTGATGAAGGAACTCGAGAGCAAGAAGCCCGACGACCCCCGGTTCGAGGAGCTCCTCGGCAAGCTCATCGCCGACATCCGGCACCACGTGGACGAGGAGGAATCCGACCTCCTGCCGAAACTGCAGGCCGCCTGCTCGCCGGAGGAGCTCGCCGACCTCGGGCAGAAGGTGTTGCGTGCCAAGAAGATCGCGCCCACCCGGCCGCACCCCGCTGCCCCCGACCGGCCGCCGGCGAACCTGATCCTCGCGCCGGGCACGGCGTTCGTGGACAAGATCCGCGACGCGCTCTCCGGCCGCCGGACCTGACCATCCACAGTGGACGCGATCTGGCCGCCGACGGTATCGGCGGCCAGATCGCGTGCTAGACGTCAAGAGGGCAGGCCGGGCAGCAGGGGCGGGCCGCGATCAGGTCAGTCGCCGTCGGCCGCGGTGAGTTCGTCGCGCAGGGTGCGCAGGGTGTCCGACAACAGCCGGGAGACGTGCATCTGGGACAGCCCGACCCGCGCGGCGATCTGCGACTGCGTCATGTTGCCGTAGAAGCGCATGATCAGGATCGACCGTTCCCGTGGCGCCAGCTTCCGCAACAGGGGCCGCAGCGCCTCGTGGTTCTCGACGCCTTCCAGATCGGGGTCGTCCTCGCCGAGCGTGTCGGCGAGGGACAGGTCCTCGGTCTCGGTGCTGACGGGACGGTCCATCGACGTGGCCTGGTAGGCGTTGCCCGCGATGAGCGCCTCGGTCACTTCCTCGATGTCGAGATCGAGGTGGTCGGCCAGTTCCTTCGCCGTCGGCGCCTTGCCCCAGCGCTGCGCCAGCGTGGTGGTCGCGCGGTTGAGCGCCAGATGGAGTTCCTTGAGCCGCCTCGGCACCCGGACCGACCAGCCCGAGTCGCGGAAGTACCGCCGGACCTCGCCCATCACGGTGGGCACGGCGAAATCCAGGAAGTCGGTGCCGCGCCCCGGCTCGAAGCGGTCGACGGCGTTGACCAGGCCCAGCCGGGCCACCTGCACGAGGTCCTCGTGCGGTTCACCACGGCGAGCGAAGCGGCGGGCGATGTGCTCGGCCAGTGGCAGGTGCTCCTCGATGAGCTGCCTGCGGAGCCGTTCCCGGCCGGCTTCCGTGGCGTCCGGTCCGTGCAGGGCCGCGAACAACGCCGCGGAGTCGCCGTAGGTGTCCCGGTGGCGCGGTCGCCGGGGCGCGGGAACGTCCTCGGTCGCTTCTGGGTGTTCGCGGGTGCGTACAGCCATAACAGTAAGTACCCGCCACGATCCGATCTCAACCAGGCAGCGATTCACCGCCACTCCGCCGACTGACCCGGCACGGACGGGGAACCCGGGAGCGACGAGACGCCGGGAGGAAGGAAACGGCCATGTCACCGACGCCGGACGTCGTGGTGGTCACCGGAGCGACCGGTGGGGTCGGCCGGGTCACCGAGGTGACCTATCTGGGCTACGTCAACGGGACGCGCTCGGCGCTGTCCCGGATGAAGCCCCGCGACCGGGGCGCCGCGCCGCCGCGCTGGCCGCGGCCGCCAAGCGCGAAGTCTCCGCGCACTGCGCGCCGAACCTCTCGGTGCACGCCGCCGCGGCGACGCCCAATTTCCGGCACATCGAATGGTTCACCGACCACGACCGCATCGAAAGCCGGTTCTTCGACGGGGCCCTCGACCCGGCGAACGGCACGGTGACCGTCGATCCCGGCGTGCCGGGACACGGTCTGCGGCTCAAGGAACCGGACGTCGAAACCTACACCGTCGCCGGCTGAACGCGAAGCAGGACAAGGAAGTGCCGATGAAACCCGACCTCGACTACCCGGACGCCATGGCCCTGCGCGGCTACGTCGAATCCGTCGCGACCGAACTCGGCGTCGAACCGTCCGCCGCCTGGAGCGAGTACGGGCCGCCGTCGGCCGCCTACATCGCGCTCGCCGAGCGTACGTCGCGCTACCCACGCCGGCTGCTCATGCTGGACTGGAGCAGTGACGGCGGCTGGGCACTGGCGCTGGAACCCCTGCGCGACGAGGACCCCATCGTGCTCGCTTCCTGGCACGACACCCTCTACCCCGCTCCCGGCACACTCGCCGCGTGGGTGCGCGAAGCCCTCGGCCACCGGGAGAAGTGCTGAGCCGTCATGGTCACACCGATCGAGGACTACGCCCCGCTGGGCGACCTGCACACCGCCGCGTTGCTCTCGCGAAGCGGTGACATCGACTGGTTGTGCTTGCCCCGCTTCGATTCTCCCGCGTGTTTCGCCGCGCTCCTGCACGACGAAAGCGCCGGAGCCTGGCAGCTCGCACCGGTCGGCGGCGGTGCCGCCCCGGGGCGAGGCACCCGACGTGATCCGCGTCGTCGAAGGCGTCACCGGATCCGTACGGATGCGAACGACCATGCGCCCGCGCTTCGGCTACGGCTCCATCGCCCCCTGGTTCCACGAACAGGACGATCAGGTCGTCGCCGTCGCGGGACCGGACGCGGTCCGGTTGCGGACGCCCGTTCCGCCGCGGATACGGGACAGCGCCGCGCACGCGGAGTTCACCGTGGCCGAGGGACGACGGCTCCCGTTCGTGCTCACCCACAGCCCCTCGCACCAGTCCCCGCCCGCGCCCGTCGACGCGGACACCGCGCTCGCCGACACCGAGAAGTTCTGGGCGGAGTGGATCGCCGCGTCCCGGTGCCGGGGCGAATGGGCGGACGCCGTCCGGCGTGCCCTGATCACCCTCAAGGCACTCACCTACGCGCCGACCGGCGGCATTCTCGCGGCGGCGCCCGCGGTCTCGTCCGTCCGAAAAGGACTACCGCGGCGGCTCAGCAGCCACCGTGCGCGCACATTCCCCGCCACAGCAGGTCGGTGAGGTTCTCCGTCTGGCGCCGCCAGTCGCCGTTCGGGTCGAGGTAGAGCAGGCCACCGAGCCCGCGCAGGACCGTCTCCGGCTCCAGATCGGCGCGGACGGTGCCCGCCTCGACGTTCGCCTTCAGCAGGGTCGCGACCGCGCCGACCATCGCCTCGTAGGCGCTCGCGGGCAGTTCGCCCCGGGACGCCGTCGCGACGCGCAGGGCGTGGGCCAGGCCCCGCTTGGTCATCATGTAGTGCGCCAGGTGGTCGGTGGTCCAGGTCCGGAAGGCCTGCTCCGGGGCGTGCTTCTCGAGCAGCCTCGGCACGACGTCGACGAGGTGGCGCACTTCGCGCTGGTAGACCGCCAGGATGAGCGCTTCCGGCGTGGGGAAATGCCGGTACACCGTGCCGACGCCGACTCCCGCCTTCTTCGCGATGGCGTTGAACGACACCTCGCCCGAACAGGCCAGCGATTCCGCCGCGGTGGTGAGGATGCGCTCGTGGTTGCGCCGGGTGTCCGCACGCCGGTGACCGACCGGCCCCGCTGATCCCGCCGCCATCGTTCCTCCTGGTGCTCCGCCTGTCCTGCAATGTAATGCACGAACCCCGCGGGACCTGGAGTAACTCCGGGTGAGAATGTTCATTGCGAAGCGGATTTTTATCCGCTAGCCTCGGCGGACGAGCGAGAAGCGCAGCAGGATCCGGTTCCGCTCGTTCCTGAACGTCAGCTGTCTCCCCACCACCCTACGCCGTCAGGCCCTCCGCACGGATCGGCCGCGGGAAAGAGATCCAGTGGACATCTCACTCGAAGTCAATGGCAGGACCGAACATCTGAGTGTCGAGCCCGGCGTGACGCTGCTGGACGCGTTACGGGAACGGCTCTCCATCACCGGCCCGAAGAAGGGCTGCGACCGAGGTCAGTGCGGCGCGTGCACAGTGCACGTCGGCGACCGGACGGTGCTTTCCTGCCTCACCCTGGCCGCCACCGTGCGCCAGCCGGTGACCACCGTGGAAGCACTGTCCACAGAGGACGGACTGCACCCGGTCCAGCAGGCGTTCGTCGACCAGGACGCCCTGCAGTGCGGGTTCTGCACGTCCGGGCAGATCATGTCGGCGGTCGCGGCGGTCCGCGACGGCGTCGAGGACGTCCGGGAGTTCATGTCCGGCAACATCTGCCGCTGCTCGGCGTACCCGAACATCGTCGCGGCGATCGACCAGGCGAGGCGGGCCGATGCGTCCCTTTGACCTCACCGCGCCCACGACCGTCGAAGCCGCGCTCAGCGCGCCCGGCACGTTCCTGGCGGGCGGGACGACACTCGTCGACCTGATGAAGCTCAACGTCCTGACCCCGCCACGGGTGCTGGACATCAACGCGCTCCCGTTGCGCGGCATCGAAACCGAAGACGGACTGCGGATCGGCGCGCTGGAGCGGATGAGCGACATCGCCGCGCACCCCGGCGTGTATCCGGTGATCTCGCGTGCCCTGCTGCTGAGCGCGTCCCAGCAGCTGCGGAACATGGCCAGCATCGGCGGCAACCTCTTGCAGCGCACGCGATGCACGTACTTCCGCGACGTCGCCACCCCGTGCAACAAGCGCAAACCCGGCAGCGGCTGCCCGGCGATCTCGGGGGCCAACCGGATGCACGCGGTGCTGGGCACGAGCGACCACTGCGTGGCCACCCACGCCAGTGACGTCGCGGTCGCCCTCGTCGCGCTCGACGCGGAAATCCGGCTCGCCGGCGCCGATGGGGACCGTACCGTCAAGCTGGCCGACTTCTACCGCCTCCCCGGGGAAACCCCGGAGGTGGAGAACGAGCTGCGGTCCGGCGAGCTGATCACCGAGGTCGTCGTGCCCCGGCTGGCCTGGGCCACGCGGTCCACCTACGTCAAGGTGCGTGACAGGCAGTCCTACGAGTTCGCGCTCTGCTCCGCCGCGGTCGCGCTGGACATCCAGGACTCGCGCGTCGTCGACGCGCGAGTGGCGGCCGGTGGCGTGGCGACCGTGCCGTGGCGGCTGCCGGAGGTCGAGGCGGCCCTGCGCGGCGCGCCCGCGACACTCGCCTCCTTCGAGGCCGCCGCGGCACTGGCGGCCGAAGGCGCGAAGCCGTTGGCCATGAACGGTTTCAAGGTGTCCTTGCTGAAGCGGACCGTGATCCGCGCACTGCTCGAACTGGCCGAGGGGAGCCACTGATGACCAGCAGGGTGGACGGCCCACTGAAAGTCACCGGCGGGGCCAAGTACGGGACGGACCACAACTTCGCCGGGATGGTGCACGGCTACGTCGTGCTCAGCACGATCGCCCACGGCGAGATCGAGGCCATGGACGTCACGGCGGCGAAGAGCGCTCCCGGCGTGATCGGCGTGTACTCGCCGTTCGACCCGCTGCAGCTGACCAGGCCGACCTCGATGTTCGGCGAGGTCTGGGTTCCCTTGCAGGACAAGGAAGTCACCTACTACGGTCAGCCGATCGGCTTCGTCGTGGCGGAGACCTACGAACAGGCCCGCGACGCGGCGATGCTGATCGAGGTCACGTATCACGAGCGGCCCGCGCTGACCTCGCTGGAGGACGGCCTCGCCACCGCCGAGGACGCCCCGCCCGCGCGCGACGGCGCTCCCCCGTCCCTCTCCGTGCTCGCGGAGGGCGTCGAGTCCATTGAGGACGCACTGGCGGCGAGCCCGGTGGTGATCGAGGCGACGTACTCCACCGCGCCCCAGCACCACACGGCGATGGAGCCGCATTCCGCGGTCGCGGTGTGGGACGCCGACGGCCTGACCGTCTACAGTGGAAACCAGGGCTCCGATCTCCAGGCGGCCGAGCTGGCCGGGGCGCTCGGCTTGGACCCGAAGTCGGTCCACGCGATCAACCCGTTCGTCGGCGGGGCCTTCGGCGGCAAGGCCATGACGTCCGCGCCCGCGTTCCTCGCGGCGGCCGCGGCCAAGGCGCTCGGCAAGCCGGTCAAGGCCGCGCTCAGCCGGGAGCAGGTCTTCACCGCGACCGCGGGGCGCGCCGCCACGGTCCAGAAGATCACGCTCGGCGCGGAACGGGACGGCACGCTGATCGCGCTGCGGCACGACTCGTGGTGCAGCACCCCGGCGGACCGGTCGTTCGTCGAGCCGACCTCGCACGGCACGTCGCGGGAGTGGTACGCCACGCAGAACCTGGCCATCAGCCAGAAGATGGTGCCGCTGCACATCCCGCCGACGACGTTCATGCGGGCGCCGGGCGAGGCGCCGGGGTCCTTCGCGCTGGAGAGCGCGATCGACGAGCTGGCGGTCGCGCTGGACATGGACCCGATCGAGCTGCGCCTGCGGAACAACTCGACGGCGCCGCCCGGCCGGGATCTGCAGTGGTCGAGCAAGCACCTCGACGAGTGCTTCCGCATCGGCGCGTCCCGGTTCGGCTGGGCCGGCCGCACACCGCGCGGCCGCACCGACGGCGACTGGCTCGTCGGCCTCGGCACGGCCACCGCGATGTTCCCCGCCCTGCGGTTCCCTGCCACGGTCGAGATCACGCTGCGGGCGGACGAGACGGCGGTGGTCTCGACGAGCGGGGCGGACCCTGGCACCGGGCTGCTGACCGTGCTTTCCCTGGTGGGCGCCGAATCGCTGGACATCCCGCAGGACCGGATCACGCCCCGGCTCGGTAACTCGGCTTACCCGCCCGGTGGTATTTCGGGCGGCTCGACGGCGACCGCGAGCGCGGGGACGGCGATCATGGTCGCCGCGGCCACGGTGATCGACGACCTGCTGAAGCTGGCGTCGGCCCCCGGCGCCCCGTTCGAAGGCGTGGAGGTCTCCTACGCGGACGGCCGCGTGCTGGGCGACGGCCGGTCGATGACGTTCGGCGAACTGCTGCGGGCACTGACCCGCGACTCGGTCACCGCGACCGGTTCGTCCGCCCCCGGCGAGGAGCTGACGAAGCACTCCTTCAGCTCGTTCGGCGCGCAGTTCTGCGAGGTGCGGGTGCACCGGTGGACGCGCGAGGCCCGGGTGTCCCGGCTGCTCGGCGTGTTCGACTCCGGCCGGATCATCAACGCGAAGGCGGCCCGCAGCCAGGCGATCGGCGGGATGATCTGGGGTGTGTCGGCCGCGTTGCACGAGGGCCTGGAGATCGAGGAGAACGGCAGGTTCGCCAACGCGGACCTCGCGAGTTACCTCGTTCCGGTGAACGCGGACATCCCCGAGGCCGACGTCCACTTCATCGAGTATCCGGACACGCTGCACAACGCCGTGGGCGCGAAGGGGCTCGGCGAGATCGGCATGGTCGGCATGGCGGCGGCGATCGCCAACGCCGTCTACAACGCCACCGGCGTCCGCGTCCGGCACATCCCCATCCAGCTCGAGGATCTCCTCGACGAGTGACGCACCCGGGTGCTACCGGCGCGCCCGCCGGTAGCACCCGGCCCCCGTTGCCCCCGAACGCCGATGGCTGGCAAGGTTCCCTTGATCATCGAGACAGGGAGCTATCCAGTGAGCCGTGTGCTGATCACCGGGGCGTCAGGCCGGATCGGCGGGTACCTCCGGACCCGGCTGCGCCGACCGGGCCGGACGTTGCGGCTGCTGGACACCGTGCCCGCCGAGGCGGCGGCCGAGGGCGAAGACGTCGAGATCGTGCCCGGTTCCGTCACGGACGCGGCCGTCCTGGCCGAGGCCTGCTCGGACGTGGACGCCGTGATCCACCTGGCCGGACACCCCCGGGAACACACCTGGCAGGAGATCCTGGCGGTCAACGTCGACGGCACCCGCACCGTTCTGGAGGCCGCGCGCCGGTGCGAGGTGCCGCGGGTGATCCTCGCGTCGAGCGGGCACGTGGCCGGATTCCGGGAGAACAAAGGGATCCTGCCCGCGGACAGCTCGCCCCGCCCGGACACCTACTACGGATTCGGCAAGGCCGTGCTGGAGGCGCTGGGCAGCCTGTATCACTCCCGGTTCGGCATGGACGTGCTCTGCGTGCGGATCGGCGCGTGCTTCCCGGACCCCGGCAACGCGCACGGGATGGAGCTGTGGCTGTCGCCCGACGACGCCGGCAGGCTGTTCGAGGCGTGCCTGGCCGCGCCGGAGCCCGGCTACCGGATCGTGTGGGGCGTCTCGGCCAACACCCGGGGACGATGTTCGCCGCGGGAGGCCGGGGAACTCGGCTACCGGGCCGTCGACGACTCCGAGCGGTTCGCCGGCACGCTGTCGCCGGACGACGATTCGACGTCCGTCTATCTCGGCGGCACGCTGTTCGTCACCACCGAACTGGGCGTGCCGATGCGGTGATTCACCCAGCCCGGACCCGGGAATCGCGGTGTTCATCCGGTGGGGTGGCCCGTTGCGCGGCGCGGTACCGGTGCCCGGTGTACCAGGCGATCGCTCCGCACAGCAGGGCGAGCACCGCGACCGCGACCAGGACGTCGGTCACCGACGACACGACGAGCGCGAGCACCAGCGGCCCGAGCAGGCCGCCGACCCGGTTGAAGAACGACACCGTGCCGGTGGTCCGGCCGCGGCGGCGGACGTCCGCGAGATCCGCCGCGATCGGCAGGAAGATCGCGGCCATGGTGTTGACCGCGAACAGCGCCGCCGCGAGCACGGCGGCGGACAGCCAGGTCACCGTCGAGGTCAGCCCGGACACCGTGAGCGCGAGCAGCACTCCCGCGGTGGTCACGGCCAGCCGGACCGCGAGCGGGATGGCGCCGAACCGGCGGTAGGCCAGCGTCAGCAGCACCGCGCACGGGACCATCGCCAGCGCCACCACCGTGAGCAGGGTGTTCGCGGTGGTCAGCGAGAGCCCGCCCGCCCTGGCGAGCGTGGGCACCCAGGTGGTCAGGCCGAACGTCAGCAGCCCGACGACCCCGGCGTAGAGCCACTGCAGGCGGGTCGTGAACGCGGTGCCAGCCGGTTCCGGCACGACGGGCCCGGCGTCGTCGTGCTGCGCGATCGCACGAAGCGCGCGTTCGGGCACCAGGACGGTGGCGAGGGCGAGCAGCAGCCCGATCGGGGCGCCGATGAGCCACAGCACCCGCCACCCGAAGGTCGGTTCCAGCCACAGCGCCGATCCCGACGCGATCAGGTACCCCAGCGCCGTGGCCACCATCGACAACGCGGCGACGACCGGACCGCGCGAACCACCGGGGAACAGGTCCGCCAGGATCGTGACGAGCATCGGCGCCAGCCCGCCGACCGCGATGCCCATCAGGAAGCACATCGTCACGTTGCCGCCGAACGAGGGCATGCACCCGCACATGCTCGTCGCGGTGAACCCGAGCGTGGCCAGCAGATACGAGCCGCGCCTGCCGATCTGGTCGGCCAGCCTGCTGAACACCAGCGCCCCGGTCGCGGTGCCGGACAGCCCGCCGACGGCCAGCAGCGCGGCGGTGGACGCGCCGATCCCGTACTCCGCGCGCATCCCGGGAATGACGAACCCGAGCGTCGAGGTCTTGCTGATGTCGATCGTCAGCGCGGTCGTCGCGACGAACGCCACGAGCCCGCGCCCGCGAACCCCGGTCCGCGCGGTAGCCACCGGAGCCCGCCGGGGACCACGCAGCAGCACTCCGGTCAGCACCACCAGGATCCCCGCCCCGGCGAGGAACATCTCCGGCATGTCCGGGAGCGGCATCCCGCGCAGTTTCGGGCCCATGTCCATGCCCATTCCCATGCCCGTGTGGCCGGGCTGGAAAGCACGGACGAACCCGACGACCGAGCACACGACGACCAGCACCACCCCGGCGCCGACGAGCACCCTGGCGGGCCCGCCTTCCCCCCGCGTCACCGCCGTCACGCCGCCCCCTCGACTCCGGTGCCGGATCTCTCGCCCACCTTAGGCCCGCCGGGGCGGACGGGGCCATGGTCCGGACCGGATCCGGCAAGGGCGAAGATCTTTCACCGCCGTCCGGGGCCGAATCCGGCGTAACGAGTCGGCAGCGGTCGCGCGAGACGGGTTTGCGATCTTGACCACGGGGTAATTCCCGATCATGGACCCCAGGCTGTGGCGCCTGCTGGTCACCGGTTCGCTCCGGCTGTTCCTCGCCTGCACCGCGCCGACCGTCATCCAAGCGCCGGTCCTGATCGGGATCCTCGGCGTGCTCGTCGCCCTGCTCGTGCCCGCGCCGGCGCGGTTACGCCCGTTCAGCAGAACGGTGGCGCCGGCGGCTTCCCGTGACCAGCGCCCGGATTCCCCTGCCAGGTAACGAAAAGCGATCAGCCGTCCATCGCGGGGTCGCGCGGAATGACGAAAGCGCGGAGCACGGCCGCGTCCGCGGAGATCTCCCGCCACGGCCCTGGCAGTTCCAGCACGGCCAGCGCGCACGTCGGGAACTTCGTACGGACCCGGACGAGTGCGTCCCCTTCGGCCGATCCGGCGAGCTCAACGGTCACCTCGCTGACTCCGGGCTCGTGCCCGACGAGCAACAGTGTCTCGACCTCTTCGCCGGTTTCCCTGGCCACCGCCAGGAAGTCGCCGAGCCCGGCACCGTACAGCCGTTCGTCGTGGACGACCGGGGGCGAGGCGCCCAGCGCCCCGCCCGCGAGCCGCCAGGTCTCCCTGGTCCGCCGCGCGGTGGAACAGACCACTCTGTCCGGGACGAAACCGTTGCGCGCCAGCCAACGCCCCGCGCGGGGCGCGTCGCGAAGGCCCCGCGCGGCCAAGGGACGCTCGTCGTCGGCGACGCCGTCGGGCCACGCCGACTTCGCGTGCCGGAGAACGATCAGCCGCCGCATTGCTCCATTCTCCCCGTTTTCACAGCGCTCGCACAGCGCGCGCCGAGGTTCTCACAGAAACGTGTGGTCGGATGCGGACACCACAGCGTTGACCGAATGGGGGAACCACGATGTCCGGGCCGCTTCCCGCCGACGCCGGTCCCGTCCCCGGTTCGCCGCGGAAGTACCGGCCGGAACTGCAGGGACTGCGCGCGCTCGCCGCGTCGCTGGTGGTCATCTACCACGTCTGGCTGAGCCGGGTCTCCGGCGGCGTGGACGTGTTCTTCCTGATCTCCGGTTTCCTGATCACCGGCCAGCTCTTCCGGGCTGCGGGCCGCGGCCGGATCGCGTTCCGCCCGCTGTGGGGCCGGATGATCAAACGCCTGTTCCCTGCCGCGCTGACCGTCCTCGTCGCCGTCGCGGGCGTCGGCATCCTGGTGCTGCCGCAGGACCGCTGGTTCCAGACCATCAAGGAGATCTTCGCGTCCGCGTTCTACGTGGAGAACTGGCGGCTGGCCGCGGATTCGGTCGACTACTTCGCCCAGCACAACACCGCCAGCGTGGTCCAGCACTACTGGTCGCTGTCCATCCAAGGCCAGTTCTACCTCGTGTGGCCGCTTTTGGTGGCACTGGTCGCTTTCCTCGCGACACGGATACGTCGTTCACTGCGCGCCACGCTCTTCGTCACGCTCGCGATCGTCTTCGCCGCTTCCCTCGCCTACTCGGTGCATCTCACTTCGGCCAATCAACCACTCGCGTACTTCGACTCCTTCACCCGGGTGTGGGAATTCGCGCTCGGCGGACTGCTCGCGCTCGGGATCGACGCGATGTCCCTGCCGCGCCCGGCCCGGGTGCTGTGTGGCTGGCTCGGCGTCGCCGGGCTGGCGGTCTGCGGGATCGTGCTCGACGTCGGCAGCGTCTTCCCCGGCTACGCGGCCCTCTGGCCCACCGGCGCCGCGGGCCTGGTGATCCTCGCCGGTGCCACCGGAAGCCGCTGGGGCGCCGACCGGATTCTCGCCTCGCGGCCGTTCGAGTATCTCGGCAACCTCAGCTACGGGCTCTATCTGTGGCACTGGCCGGTGCTGATCTTCTACCTCGTCGCCAGGGACCGCGAACGCGTCGGGCTCGCCGGCGGCGCCTTCGTCATCGGTGTCTCCGTACTGCTCGCGGCGCTGACGTACCACCTCGTCGAGCACCCTGTCCGCACGTCGGCCATCGGCGTCCGCACCCGGTGGGGCGCCTACCGTTTCGGCATCGCGGCGCTGGTGCCGGTGGTGCTCGTCGCGGGGTCGTGGCAGGTGGTCAGCGCGAAGAAGGCCGATTTCGCCATCGATCTCGACGACCCCGCGCATCCCGGCGCGCAGGCACGGGCGCCGGAGGCGCCGAAACCCGTCACGCCCAGCACGGTGGTGCCGCCGATGATCGCCATCCCGAACGACTGGGGCGGCATCGCGGACGCCTCCTGTGTCAAGTCCGCCCGCGACCAGAGCCTCGAGATGTGCACCAGCAAGACCACCGGAACGCCGGCGAAACGCATTGTCGCGGTCGGCGACTCGCACATCCAGCAGTACCTCGCCGCGCTCAAACCCCTTGCCGAGCAACACAACTACCAGATCACGTTCATGCTCAAGGGTGCCTGCCCGTTCTCCACCACCTCCGACGCGATGCCGGGCGACAAGGGCTGCACCGACTGGAACGCCGCCGCGGCACAGGAAATCATCGCCCTGCGCCCGGACGCGGTGTTCACGCTCGCCAGCCGTGACGTCCGCGCGGGCCTCACCGAACAGACCCCGCCCGGGTTCGTCGCGCAGTGGCGCGCCCTCGACCGCGCGGGCATCCCGGTGGTCGCGGTCCGGGACAACCCGCGGTTCGACTTCTCCCCCGCCGCCTGCGTCGAATCCCGCGGCCGCAAGGCACCGGAGTGCAGTGTCCGGCGAGACCGGCTGTTCGCCCCGACGCCGCCCTACCGCAAGGCCGCCGACGTCCCGCCGAACGTTTCGTTCCTCGACTTCAGCGACTACTTCTGCGGCACGCTGTGCAGCCCGGTCGTCGGGAACGTGCTGGTGTACATGGACGACAACCACGTCACCGCGACGTTCATGACCACCCTGTCCCCCGCGCTCGACGGGGCCATGACCTCGGCACTCGGCTGGTAGCTAGTCCACCGGTCGCCCCGCGTTGCCGACCGGGCGGACCACCTTGTGCGGGAACCGCCGTTCGACGTGCTCCTGCGCGGACGATCCGGGATGGACGTACACGGGTTCCACCTTGTCCTGCAAGGGCCGCAGCACGTCGGCCATGAACGCGCGGCGGTCGTCGAGGTACGGGCCGAGCACGTCCTCCCCTGCCGGGCAGACGGCCATGCAGTACGCGGCCTTGTAGTTGGCCTTGAAGGAAAGGCTCTGCCACATCGACGCGTTCTCGGAGTCCGAGACGCGAGTGCGGAAGTCCTTGCCGTCGGCGCTGTCGGCCACCGTCTCGACCCAGTCGGTGAACCCGCCCATGAACTCGCGGTAGTTGTGCGTCGCGCACGCGACGACGTCGAACTCGCCGTCCTTCCCGATCGCGCCCACCGGGCACGCGGCGACGCACAACTTGCACTCCAGGCAGGGGTTGTAGTCCAGCGCCTCCCCGTACGCGCTGACCTCCGCGTCCACCAGGAGCGTGGCGAGCAGGACGAAGTTGCCGAACCGCGGGTGGATGACGTTGCGGTGCACGCCCATCGCGCCGAGCCCGGCGGCGACCGCCACCGTCTTGTGCGCCACCACCCAGATCCGTCCCGGGTAGTGCTCCATCTCCATCGGGAACGTCGCCGACGGGTTGAGCGCGCGATGGCCCGCGTCCTGCAGCGCGCGGACGATCCGGTGGCCCGCCTCGTTGATGATCTCGCCGCTGCGATGGAACTCCTGGTTGGCCACGCTGCGCGCGGGCGTCCGCACGTTGTCGCGGTTCATCCGCACCACCAGCGAGATCAACGTCTTCGTGCCGGGCAGCGCGCCGAGCACGTGCTTGCGCTCGCCTTCGAGGTCCGGATGGTCGAGCGGCACAGCGGCCATGTCGTCGGCACCCGCCTCCAGGCACACCTTCCGCAACCATCCGGCGTCGATCACGGCGGGTTCCGGGGGCTGCGCCGCCCGGCGGGCCAGCACGTTCCGCACGGACGGATGCCCGGCCAGTTTCGACGGCAGCTTCCGCTCGCTCACGCTCACCCCTTGTCAGTCAGTTGGAAAACAAAACTGACAGTAACCCGAGGTTAGTTGGAAAACAAGACTCACTGCCTCGCCCGGACGAGCTGAAGGGGACTTTCCTCGCATGAGATGCGAGGAAAGTCCCCTTCAGCCCACGCCGGGTGTCACACCGCGACGGGGAGTTTTGCCGGGCCGCGCAGGTTGATGCGGCCGTTCCACTCGATGTCCCCGTCGAACCTGAGGTCCGGGAAGCGGCCCACCAGCCGTTCGATCGCGACACGTCCTTCCAGCCGGGCCAGCGCCGCGCCGAGGCAGTGGTGCGGACCGGCCCCGAACGAGACGTGCTGCCGGGCGTCCGCGCGGTCGATCCGGAGCAGGTTCGCGTCCTCGCCCCAGAACCGCTCGTCGCGGTTGGCAGAGCCGAGGCAGGCGAGCACGAAGGTGTTCGCCGGGATTTCCTTGCCCCGCACGACATGCGGCGCGGTGGTGACCCGCCGGGTCTGCTGCACCGGGCTGTCGTAGCGGAGGAACTCCTCGACGGCGTTGCCCGCCAGCTCCGGCCGGGCGCGCAGCAGCGCGAGCTGATCCGGGTTCCGCAGCAGCGCGACTGTCCCGTTCGCGATCAGGTTGACCGTGGTCTCGTGCCCGGCGATGTAGAGCAGGGCGACCTGCGCGATCAGCTCGTCGTCGCCGAGCTTGTCCCCCTCGTGCTCGGCGGCGATGAGCGCGCTCAGCAGGTCGTCGGCCGGATGCTCGCGTTTCCAGGTGAGCACCTCCCTGATGAGCGCGGCGATCTCGTCGCTCGCCTCGGAGATGGCCCGGATGGTCTCCTCGTCGGCGACCACCTCGAGCGAACGGACCAGGGTGCCGCTCAGCTCGCGGATGCGCTCGTGGTCGGTCGGTGGCATGCCGAGCATCCGCGAGATGACCGTGAACGGCAGCGGGAACGCCAGCGTCTCGGAGAGATCCACCCATCCGGCGGCGGCGATCCCGTCGAGCAGGGAGTCGACGATCCCGGTGATCTCGGGTTCCATCGCCGCCACCGAACGCGGCGTGAACACCTTCGTCACCAGCGAGCGCAGCCGCGTGTGGTCGGGCGGGTCGCGGTCCAGCATCGAGAGGTTGAGGATGGTCACGCCGTCCTCGCTCAGCTGATCGTGCTGCGCCCGGAACTCGGGATCGGTGACCAGCCGCTCGTCGACCGAGAGGCCCGCGCGCAGGATCGCCGCCACGTCCTCGTATTCCGTGAGGAGCCAGAAGCCGAACGGGTGCTGGTGCACCGGGTCGGCCGTCCGCATGCGCTGGTACGCCGGGTACGGGTCGTCGGTGAAGCCGGGCTCGAACGGGTTGAACAGCAGTTCCGTGTCGGTCATCGCTGCCTCCTGAAGGCTGTTCGCCTCATGCCGTGGCCGCGCCACGGGCGGCGAAGAGAGGGCACCACCGCGGCATCCGGCGGTGGCGCGGAGCCTGGTGCGCCGCCGGGATCCGTCCCGGGTCCAGGCGGACCCCGGTCGCCTGGTACAGCCGCCCGCGGTGATGGTCGTCCAGCTCGGCCAGCGCCGGATGACCGGTGCACGCGTCCAGGAGCAGCCGCGCCGCGGGCATGACCGCGGCGAGTTCGTGCCACAGCCGGACGAGCGCCGCGTGGACGTCCGCGGGATCCTCCTCCAGCACGGCGTCCAGGCGCGCGTCGAACGCCCGGTACCACCGGAACTGCACCTCCCGCAGGAACCCGTCGAAGCCGCCGAACTCCGCGTCCAGTTCGGCCCGCCGTCCTGCCGGGATCACCGGCAGCCCTGACTCCGCGATTTCCCCCAGCACCGCCTGGACCACCCGCTGGCGGCGGTGCAGCTCGTTCCACGACATACCCCTGCACCTACTCCGTGTCGGAAACATACACTGCGTATGTCGTATACTCCGCGCATGCCTTCTGTCAAGAGCCGGCGCGAGCAGTACTCGCAGGCGACCAAGGCCGCGCTGATCGAAGCGGCCACCCGGCGGTTCGCCGAACACGGCTTCGCGGGGACCTCGCTCGAGGACGTCGCGGCCGACATCCAGGCCACCCGTGGCGCGGTCTACCACCACTTCTCGAACAAGACGTCGTTGTTCCGGGCGGTGTTCGACGAACTGGAAACCGGGATGATGCGCCAGGTCACCGAATCGCGGGAGAACTCGGCGGATCCGTGGCAGGCCGCGCTCGCGGCCATGGCGAAATTCCTCGACCAATGCTGTGACCCGGTCTACGGGCGGGTGGTCTGGCAGGAGGCGCCCATCGCGCTCGGCTGGCGCGAATGGCAGGAATGCGAGGCGCAGTACGCCTACGGCTTCATCGAGCAAATCCTGCGGGAACTCGTCGACAACGGCGAAGTCCGGCCGTTGCCCCTCGAACCGACGACCCGCATCACCTTCCACATTCTCGGCACCGCGGGAATGGCACTCGCCGAAGCGTCCGAAGAGGACAAACCGAGGATCAGGGCCGAGTACGCCGAAGTCATCGGGCAGCTGATCAGCGGCATCCGGGTCGAGCGACCGTCCTGACCGGACACGAGAAAAGGGCGGGTGCCCCGCGCAAGCAGGACACCCGCCCCTCGTGGTGCGTTACCGGAACAGCTCAGCTCTTCGAGCCGCCGATCTGCTCCTTGACCCAGGCCGCGTGCGCGGTGACGTCGGTGTAGATACCGGCCTTCTCCGGGCAGTTCGCCGTCTGCCCCCGGCTGGTCGCGCCGACCAGCGCCCACTTGTCGCCGTCCTTCACCACGGCAGGCCCGCCCGAATCGCCGTAGCAGGCGCTGACCTTGCCACCCTGGTTGTCCATGCACAGCTCGGTCTTGGCGTCGAAGTCACCACAGGCACTCGCCGCCGCGATCTTCGTGTCGACCTGCTGCAACTTGACCGGAGCCTCGCCGCAGCCCCGGGTCGGACAGGTCTGACCCCAGCCGATCTCCCGCACCGCCGCGCCCTCCTTGGGCTTGGCCGAGGCGATCGAGATGGGGGCCGTCTTCACCGGCTTGGCCAGGTGCACCAGGGAAATGTCGTAGTTCCCCTGCCCCTGCCAGCTCCACTTCGGATGCGGGATGAACTTGTCCACCGCGACGACCTCGCCACCCTTGGTCCGGTCGGTGCTGCCGATGCGGTACTGCCACTGCGCCGGGTCCTCGACGCTGTTGTCCTGATTGGTCACACAGTGCCCCGCCGACACCAGCCACTGCTCGGCGATCAGCGAAGCACCGCAGTTGTGCTGCCCGTCCTTGGTCTGCATGGACGCCATGAACGGATAGGTCTCCGTCGCGTCACTTCCGCCGATGATGAACGGCTGCACCCCGCCGTCCGGCGCCGGTGCGGCGGCGGCCGGGGTGACGAAACCGAGAAGCGCGGCGGACGCGGCCAGCAATCCCGCGACCATGGACCGTTTCCTCATAAGATCCCCTTCCTTTCCTTGCGGTCAGTTATTTTCACCCTGATCGCAGAGGACGTTAGGGGGCGAGCGCACGACCTCGGTACCTACGATCGTCGGAACCGGTCTTTACTATCGAATACCCCGTGAACCGTAACCGGAATCAGCCGGAAGAATCCTCTGTGGACAGATTTACCCCGGTCCTCCGGCACGAGACGAAAGTAGGGGAACGCGAATCCCGTTCCCCGCTTGGCCATTATTGGGACGCCCGTACCGCCGCGAGAACATCGTCGGTGGCCGGGTCGAGAATGTCGTCGAAATCGTGGTGCCGGGCAACGTACTTCGCGACGAACGGGCAGACCGCCACGATCTGCCCGCCGTCGGCGCGGGTGAGTTCGAGGGCCCGCGCGATCAGCGCGCTCGCCAGGCCCCGCCCCGCGAACCGCTCGTCGATTTCGGTGTGGAAGAAGACCCGCCGTCCCTCGTGCTCGAGGAACTCGGCGAACCCGGCGGCCTCGCCGTCGGCGGTGATCTCGTACCGGTCCTTCTCGGCCGATCGGGTGACCACGACGTTCTGCTGCTCTGCCATGGCCTCAGCCTAGGCCGGGCCCCGCGGCTACGCTCGGCCATGAGACCGGCACGACGCCGGCCGCAGGCGCACAGGAGAGCGGATGAGCAACCTCGAAACCACACCCGCGGAGCTGACCTGCGCCGGCGACGGCGAAACCGCGCCCGGCCTGGTCCTCACCCCGCGCGAGGTGCCGCTCGGCGGGCCGCGCGGGATGACCGTGCGCCGGACGCTGCCCCAGCGGGCCCGGTCGCTCATCGGCGCCTGGTGCTTCGCCGACCACTACGGGCCCGACGACGTCTCCGGCACCGGCGGGATGCGGGTCGCCGGGCATCCGCACACCGGGCTGCAGACGGTGTCCTGGCTGTTCGACGGCGAGGTCGAGCATCGCGACACGGTCGGCACCCACGCGCTCGTCCGCCCCGGCGAGGTCAACCTGATGACCGCGGGCAACGGCATCGCGCACTCCGAGTACTCGACCCCGGCCACCAAGGTCCTGCACGGCGCTCAGCTGTGGGTGGCGCTGCCCGAGCGGCACCGGTTCGCCGCGCCCGCCTTCGAGCACTACGCACCGCCCGTGGTCGACCACGACGGCGCGCGCGTGCTCGTCTTCCTGGGCTCCCTGCTCGGCAGCTCGTCGCCGGTGCACACGTTCACCCCGTTGCTGGGCGCCGAAATCACCCTGCGCGCGGGCCGGGAGCTGCGGCTCGACGTCGATCCCGCCTTCGAACACGGCGTGCTCGTCGACACCGGAGAGGTCCGCGCCGCCGGTGTCACCGCGGGACCGGGCCACCTCATCTACCAGCCGACGGGCCGCCTGCGGCTGGACCTCGTGGCGGCACCGGACCGCGATGCCCGCGTGCTGCTGCTCGGTGGCGAACCGCTGGGCGAGAAAATCGTCATGTGGTGGAACTTCATCGGCCGATCGCACGAGGACATCGCCGCCTACCGCGAGCAATGGCAGGCGGAGCGGGCGAACCCCGGCACGGACGAAGCCCGGTTCGGCGCGTTCCCCGCGCAGTGGGTGGAAACGCTCGCCGCGCCGGAACTGCCCCACGCGCGGCTGCGCACGCGAGGATGACGCCCGCTCAGCCCGGGAGGTCGCCGATCTCCCACAGCCCCAGCGCTTTGTCCGCGTAGGCGCCGTCCTCCTCGGTGCAGCCTTCGAG
Source organism: Amycolatopsis sp. NPDC058986 (assembly GCF_042741125.1). Taxonomy (NCBI): domain Bacteria; kingdom Bacillati; phylum Actinomycetota; class Actinomycetes; order Pseudonocardiales; family Pseudonocardiaceae; genus Amycolatopsis; species Amycolatopsis sp. NPDC058986. The sequence continues at coordinate 64,204 of NZ_JBHYJW010000005.1, forward strand.
GAGGACGGCCGGCGGCTCGGGGAAACCGAACGGCTCCCGGCACAGGTTCAGCGGCCGCCAATCCCCCGTCGGGATGTCGGTGTTGGTGGTCAGCTCGACGAACGTGGTGGTCAGCAGGTAGCGGGACCCGCTGCGCTTGAGGTTCTCCACGGCCCGCCGGATGTCGTCGAAGCTCAAGTGCACCAGGCAGTCCCGGCACAGCACCGCGTCCGCCTTCGGGAGCGGGTCCGCGGTCAGGTCCAGGACCTGGAACTCCCGCGTGCCGTCGCGCCCGTACCGCTCGGTGTTGCGGTCCACCAGCTCGGCGACGATGTCCCCGCCGACGTACCGTTCCACGCCGAGATCGACGCCGCTCAGCCACCCGAAGTCACCGCACGGCAGGTCGAGCAGCGTGCGCACGCCGAAGCGGCTCAGCAGCTCCGGAAGCCGGACGCGCAGCTCGCGAGTCTGTTCGAGTTCCGATCCCTGTCCGGACACCGAATCGTCCGAACCCCACAGATTGTTCCGGAAGATATGGGTGAAGCGCTCCCGGGTGCCCATCCGCGCGAGTTCGTCGGCGTGCTGTTCGTAACTGCGCTGTGCCACCGTGATCGGCCGATCGTCCATGTCGCCACCATACTGATCACCGGCGGGAAAGCGCTCCCTTTTCCGGCCCCTCGGCTACCGCGGCACGGCCGCTCGCACGGGACGGCGGGAAAAGCGCAGGGCACCGTCGTCGATCTTGCCGTACCGCAGGTTCACGACGTCGTGCGCGTAGCTCATGCCGAGCTGCCACGGGGCACGCGAACCGGCGCGCGGGAACTCGGCGATGGAACGCCGCACGTAGCCCGCGTCGAAGTCCATCAGCGGCTGTTCGGTGACCGACGGGTCGTCGTTGACCGGGACGAACTGGTCGTACCCTCGGGTGTCGAGATACCGCAGCAACCGCACGACGAATTCGCTGACGAGGTCGGCCTTGAGCGTCCACGACGCGTTCGTGTAGCCGATCGTGAACGCGAAGTTCGGTACGCCGGACAGCATCATTCCCTTGTACGCCATGGTTTCCGGAAGTTCGACCGCGCGTCCGTCGACGGCGAGCCGGATGCCGCCGAAGGCCAGCAGCCGCAGCCCGGTCGCGGTGACGACGATGTCCGCGTCGAGTTCGGTGCCGGATTCCAGGCGCAGCCCGGACTCGGTGAACGTCGCGATCCGATCGGTGGCCACCGACGCGCTCCCCCGCCGGATCGCGCGGAACAGGTCGCCGTCGGGCACGAGGCACAGCCGCTGGTCCCACGGCTGGTAGCGCGGCTTGAAATGTGTGTCGACGTCGTAGCCGGACGGCAGCAGCCGGGTGTTCGCCCGGCGGATCAGCGCACGCACCAGCCCCGGGCGCCGCCTGCTGAGCTGGTAGAACAGCGTCTGGCTCAGCACGTTCTTCCACCGCGCGATCGGATACGCGCGCCGGGCGCCGAGCAGGCTCCGCAGCCGGTTGGCGAGCGCGTCCTCGGCGGGCAGCGCCATGATGTAGGTCGGCGACCGCTGGAGCATCGTCACGTGGGCGGCCTTGTCCGCCATCGCCGGGACCAGGGTCACCGCGGTGGCGCCACTGCCGATCACGACGACCTGCTTGCCGGCGTGGTCAAGGTCGTCGGGCCAGTGCTGGGGATGCACGACCGTCCCGCCGAACCGCTCGATGCCGGGGAATTCCGGCGTGTGGCCCGCGTCGTAGTGGTAGTAGCCGCTGCACAGGTACAGGAAGTTCGCGGTCAGCGTCACGGTTTCGCCGTCGTGGACGGCTTCCACGGTCCAGCGAGCGTCCTCTGTGGACCATTCCGCCCGCACGACGCGGTGCCCGAACCGGATGTGCCGGTCGATGCCCGCCTCGGCCGCGGTGTCGCGGACGTAGCGCAGGATCGACGGACCGTCCGCGATCGCCTTCGCCTGTGTCCACGGCCGGAACCGGTAGCCGAGCGTGTGCATGTCCGAGTCGGATCGCACGCCCGGGTAACGAAACAGGTCCCACGTCCCGCCGATGGCGTCGCGGGCTTCGAGGATCGTGTACGTCCGCTTCGGGAAGGCCGAGCGGAGGTGGTGTGCCGCGCCGACGCCGGAGAGCCCAGCTCCGACGATCAGCACGTCGACATGTTCGGTCGTCATCGCACGGCCTCCTGGGTCTGGACGGCTTGAGCAGGCGCCGCCACCTCGGCGGTCCGGCGGCGGACGACGGCAAGGCCGCCCTTCCCGGGAGCGTAGGCTATCCCGCGCGAATGCCAGCGCTCGTCGCGCTCGTTCGTCGGCACCAGCGTGTACTCGCGCAGCAGCGTCCGCAGCACGACGTTCAGCTCCATGTTCGCGAAGGCCGCGCCGATGCATCGCCGGGCCCCGCCACCGAACGGGATCCACTGGTAGAGGTCCGGCCGCGTGCCGACGAAGCGGGACGGGTCGAACGCCCGCGCGTTCGGGAAGATCCTTTCGTCATCGTGGATCAGCGCGATGCTGACCAGCACCGCGTGCCCCTTCGGCAGCGTCCACCGGCCGAGCCGGAGGCTGTCGGCCTTGACCTGCCTCGACGTCAGATCGATGACCGGCCGGGTGCGCTGCACTTCGAGGATCGTCGCCTCCCGGAGCTCCTTGCCGCCCGCGTCGGTCTCCTCGACGAGGTCACGCAGCACCGCCGGATGGCGGCGCAGCCGTTCGACCGCCCAGGCCAGCGTCGTCGCCGTCGTCTCGTGCCCGGCGGTGAGCAGCGTGAGCAGCTGATCGGCGATCTCGCCGTGGCTCATCGCGGAACCGTCGTCGTAGCGGCTCTGCAGCATCAGGGCGAGGACGTCGTCGCGTCCGTCGAGGTTTTCGTCGTGGGACGCCTTGACGATCAGCCGTTCGACGATCGCGTCGTACTCGCGCCGCATCGCCCGGAACCGGCCCCACGGGCTCCACCGTGCCTCGCCGAACTTCGGCACCGGGACCACGGCCAGCCGCGAACCGAGGGTGACGAAGGGCGGCAAGAGGTCGCGCAATCGGGAGAGCTCGGCGCCCTCGGCGCCGAAGACCGCGCGCAGGATGACGTTGAGCGTGATCCGCATCATCGAGGGCAGCGTCGCGAACGGCCGCTCTTCCGGCCACGAAGCCATTTCACTCAGCGTTTCCGCTTCGACGATCTTCTCGTAGGCGCCGAGACGGCGGCCGTGGAACGGCGGGACGAGGAGTTTCCGCTGCTGCCGGTGCTCCTCGCCGGACAACGCGAAGAACGAGCGAGGGCCGAGCACTCTGCCGAGGTTCACTTCGAGGTTGTCGGCGACCTCGGGGCCGGTCATGAACAGCTGCTTGATCTCGGCGGGATCGCTGATCACCACGGCGCGGCCGAAGATCGGGACGTGCACGGTGAAGGCGTCGCCGTAGCGGTCCCGCAGCCGGCGCATCCCGCGCAGCGGCATCGTCAGCGCGTACGCGCCCTGGAAGGCGCGCGGCGCCGAAGGGCCAGGAGGAAGCTTGACAGTCGTCATCGAGCCGACACCCTTCTCGGCGTGGTACGTCAACGTACCGTCGGTACGGTACGCCGGAGTACCATTGCCGCACAAGAGCTTCTCGGGGACGGGAGGTATAGCGTGACCCCGGTGACGACCGCTCGACAGCGCCATGCCGAGACGATGCCAGCGTCCGAGGAAGCCGGGAAGTTCCGCCAGCGGCTGCTCGACGGCCTCGCCGCGTCGATCGTCGAGGACGGCTACCGGGACACCACCATCGCCGGCATCGTCCGCCGCGCGCGCACTTCGCGCCGGACGTTCTACGAGCACTTCTCCAGCAAGGAAGCGTGTTTCGTCGCCCTGCTCGCCGACGCGAACGCCGAGATGGTGCGGCAGATCGCGGCCGCCGTCGACCGGAGCGCGCACTGGGAAAGCCAGGCGCGGCAGGCGATCGAGGCGTGGATCGCCTGCGCGGAGTCCGAGCCCGCGCTCACGCTGAGCTGGATCCGCGACGTCCCGTCACTCGGCGCCGCGGCCCGTCAGCTGCAGCGCGACACGATGGAAGCGTTCATCGTCATGATCCAGACGTTGTGCGACACCGCCGAATGGCGGGACGCCGGGATCGGGCCGGTACCGCGGCAGCTCGCGATCATGCTGCTCGGCGGGTTACGCGAGCTGACCGCGAGCACCGTCGAGGACGGCGGCCGGATCGGCGACCTCACCGAGGTCGCCGTCCACGCCACCATCGCCCTGCTCGGCCCGCGCCCCTAGCCTCACACCGTCGCGGGGGTCTCCTGGGCCAGCAGCTCGCGCACCCGCGGGACGACCTCGGTGCCGTACAGCTCGATCCCGGTCATCATCCGTTCGTGCGGCAGCGTGCCCTGCGAGTACTTGAGGTCGAAGCGGTCCGCGTCCAGTGCCCGGACGGTCCGCGCGATCTTCCTGGCCACCGTCTCCGGCGAACCGACGTGCAGCGCGCCCTCGTGGACGTCGGCCTCGAACTTCTCCCGCGTCAGCGGCGGCCAGCCGCGCTCGGCGCCGATGCGGTTCATGATCACCCGCGTGTGCGGCCACAGCGTCTCGATCGCCTCTTCGTCGGTCTCGGCGACCAAGCCCGGCGAGTGCACGGCCACCGGCAGCGGCTCCTTGCCGAACTGGTCCAGCGCCCGGTGGTAGAGGTCGACGTACGACGCGAAGCGGACCGGGTCGCCACCGATGATCCCGAGCACCAGCGGGAAGCCGTACTTCGCCGCGCGGACCACCGACTCCGGGCTGCCGCCGACACCGACCCAGGTGCGGATGTGCCCGCTCTCGGTCTTCGGGTACACGTGCTGGTTACGCAGGGCGGCCCGCAGCTCGCCTTCCCAGGTCACGGGCTCTTCGGTGAGCAGCTTCGCCATCAGGTCGAGCTTTTCCGAGAACAGCTGTTCGTAGTCGCCGAGGTCGTAGCCGAAGAGCGGGAACGACTCGGTGAACGAACCGCGGCCGAGGATGATCTCCGCGCGGCCGCCCGAGATCGCGTCGAGCGTGGCGAACCGCTCGAACACGCGCACCGGATCGTCCGAGCTGAGCACGGTGACCGCGGTGCTCAGGTGGACACGCTCGGTACGGCTCGCGATGCCCGCGAGCACCACCTCGGGCGCGGAGATCGCGTAGTCGTCGCGATGGTGCTCACCCACGCCGAAGTTGTCGAGGCCGACCCGGTCGGCGAGGACGCCCTCCTCGATCACGTTCCGGATCACCTGTCCGTAGGGAAGACGCTCCCCGGCGGCGTCGACCGTGACGTCACCGAAGGTGTCCACCCCGAATTTCACGTTCTTGGCCATCTCGTCTTCCCCTGTCGATCGTGCTGTTAGATGCTTCGTCAAGCAACTACACTACCGCCATGCCTTCTTATTCCCGGCCGGCCCAGCCCCTCACCCCCGCCGAGGAGACGCTGTTCCGTACCTGGCTGCGGGCCGCGCGGCTGATCCACCGCGCGTTCGACGAGGATCTGGCGCGTGAGCAGCGGATGTCGCTGCACGAGTACAGCGTGCTGATGCACCTGTCGGAAGCGCCGGAACGCCGCCTGCGCATGGGCGAGCTGGCCGCGGCCGTCGAGATGTCGTTGAGCGGGATGACCCGGCTGGTCACCCAGCTGGAGCGGCTCGGGTTCGTCGAGCGGTGCCGGCTGGAGTCCGACGGCCGCGGCGCGAACGCCGTCCTCACCGACCGCGGGTTCGCCCGCCTCGAAGAGGCCTACCCGACACACCTCGCCAGCGTCCGGCGGCACTTCGTCGACCACCTCGACGGACTCGACATCGCCGAGCTGACCCGCGCCCTGGACGCCTGCGCGGACAGCACCTCGGCGTAATTCGTTCGCGGGTGCCACCGCGTCGTCGTTATGCTCGCCGTGTCCATCGTGGATTCGTCTACCGGGCCCGCGGCTTCAAAGCCCTGTGCCTTAGAAAGAGTGTGTTGATGCCCCGCCTCGCGCCGAGCGCGCCTCGCTTCACCGCGTAACCCTCCGCGTCCCCAGGACGCCGTTCGCGGTGCTCTCATCCGCTCGACCGTGCCCGGATTCTTCCCGGGTCACGGGGCCTTCGCGCGGCCGCTCGGCCTGCTCTTGCTGTTCCCGTACCTTTTCAGCAAGGAGCATCGCGGTGTCCACCACCGACAACACTCGTCAGAACAACACTTTCAAGATCGGTACCTTCGCCTGCGTGCGCTGCGGCCTGACCGTGTCGGCCTTCGCCGCCGACGGCACGCGGCGCAACCACTGCCCGTCATGCCTGCACTCCCGGCACGTCATCGACCACACCGACGACAGCCCGGGTGACTGCCAGGCGCGGATGACCCCCATCGCGATAGCCGTCACGCGCGGCGGCGACTGGATGGTCATCCACCGGTGCGTGCGCTGCGACGAGCTCACGGCGAACCCGATCTGCGCGGACGACAACCAGCTCATCCTGATGCGCATGGCGGTGCGCCCGCTGGCCCAGCCGCCGTTCCCCCTCGAAGTGTTCGGCGACCTGTGATCGTGGCCCGGCAGAAAGGAAACGACATGCCACGACGGAACAACCGCCAGGAACGGGCTCGCGCACAACGGCACAAGGACGTCCTCCACGCCCACGACGGGCACCGCGGCGCGTTCCGGTGCGTCGGGTGCCGCCTCGACGTGCCGCCGGACGCACCGGGCACGGCGCACCGCAACCACTGCCCGCACTGTCTGGCCAGCCTGCACGTCGACCGCCGCGTCCCCGGTGACCGGGCCGCGTCCTGTCGCGGGCGGATGGAGGCACTGTCGATGTCGGTCCGCCCGGACGGCGAATGGCTGATCATCCACCAGTGCCTGACGTGCGGCGAGCTGTCGGCCAACCGCATCGCGGGGGACGACAACGCGCTGGTGCTGCTGCGGCTCGCGCTCAAGCCGTTGCGCGACACCAGGGCGGCGACCCGCACGCTGCTCACCCTGTGAAAACCGGGGCCGCCGAAGCGATCCCTTCGGCGGCCCCGGCCATTCACCGGCCCGCCGCGGCGTCGCCGATGGCTTCGTCCAGAATGGACAGACCGAGCGCGAGTTCCTCCTCGGTGACGGTCAGCGGCGGCGCGATCCGGAACACCCCGCCCATTCCGGGCAGCTGCACGATGTTCATGTGCAGGCCGAGGTCGAGGCAGCGCCGGGTGACCGCCGCGCCGAGTTCGTCGGAACCCCGTTTGGTCTCCCGGTCGGTGACCAGTTCGAGACCGGCGAGCAGGCCCCTGCCGCGGACGTCCCCGACGACCGGATGCCGCTCGGCGATCGCGTCGAGGCCCTGCCGGAGCAGCACACCCAGCCGGGCGGCACGCTCGTCGAGCCGCTCGTTCGTGAGGACGTCGAGAACGGTGTTGCCGACGGCGGCCACCAGCGGGTCGGCGACGTGGGTCGTCAGGAACAGGAACCCGCGCTCGTGGGCCGTCTGCTCGATTTCCGCGCTGGTGAGCACGGCGGCGAGCGGCAGCCCGGCGCCGAGCGTCTTGGACAGGGTCAGGATGTCCGGGACCACGCCGTCGCGTTCGAAGGCGTACCAGGCCCCGGTGCGGCAGAGCCCGGTCTGCGCCTCGTCGAGGATCAGCAGCATCCCGCGTTCCCGGCATTTCTCCCGCAGGGCGGCGAAATACCCGGGCGGCGGTTCGATGATCCCGCCCGAGCTGAGGATCGGCTCCACCACACACGCGGCGAGCGCGCCGACCGACTGCGCGTCGATCATCTCGAACCCGAAGTCCAGCTGACGCCGCCAGTCGAGTTCGCCGTCGGGGGTGGTGAAGTCGGGGCGGTAGGCGTTGGGCACGGGGAGCGCGAAGTTGCCCGGCGCCGCCGGACCGTAACCCTTACGGCCCGCGCTGTAGGTCGCGTTGGCGGCGCCCTGCGTCATCCCGTGCCAGGAACGGGCGAACGAAACGATCTCGTGGCCGCCGGTGACGAGCTTCGCCATCCGGATCGCGGCCTCGTTCGACTCGGCGCCGGTCGTCAGGAGCAGCGCCTTCTCCAGCGGCGCGGGCAGGGAATCCGCGAGCCGCCTGGCGAGGTCGACGACCGGACGGCTCAGCATCCCGCTGAACAGATGGTCCAATGTGGACACCTGGCGCCGCACGGTGGCGACGATCTCCGGATGCGCGTGGCCCAGGATCGCGCTCATCTGCCCGGAGGTGAAGTCGAGGATCCGCCGACCGGTCTCGGTGTAGACGAAGCTCCCCTCGGCATGGTCGATGATCTCGCGGGTGAACGCGGCCCCGCCGGTGTAGCGCACCAGATGGCGGTCGGCGTCGGCCCAGAACGTCGCGGTGGTGGACGGGTCGGTGATCGGAGCAGCCATGTCTCCGACGCTAGGGGCACCCCGAGCGACGCGTCCATCTCACGATTCCGGCTGTGCTGTTCGGCAGAACCGCACAACAATGGCGGCATGCTGAACCCGTGGCGGCTCCGCCTGCTGAGCCAGCTCGACACCCTGGGCACCGTCCGCGCCGTGGCGCAGGCGGCCAACCTGAGCGCTTCGAGCGTGTCCCAGCAGCTCGCGGTGCTGGAGAGCGAAACCCGCACCCGGCTGCTCGAACGGACGGGACGGCGGGTGCGGCTGACCCCGGCCGGGCTGATACTGGCGCGCCGGGCGCGCGCGATCCTCGACCACATGGACACCGTCGAGGCGGAGCTGCGCAGCCTCGGCGAGGAGCCGGTCGGGCTGGTGCGGCTGGGCTCCTTCCAGAGCGCGATCCACACTCTGGCGGTCCCGGCGGTGACCCGGCTCGCGCGCTCGCATCCGCATCTCGACGTCGAACTGCTGGAACTGGAACCGCACGAGAGCATCCCGGCGCTCCAGGTCGGCGACGCCGATCTCATCATCACGACACCGGACTTCGTCGAGCAGCCGCTCGGCCCGGACGTCGACGTGGTCCCGCTGGCCATCGACCCGATCGTGCTCGTGCTGCCCGCCGACCACCCCACGGCGGGCCGGGGACCGGTGGACCTCGCCGCGTGCGCGAACGAGCCGTGGGCGTTCGACATGCCGCAGTCGTACATGGCGAACGTGGCGATCCGGCTGTGCCGTCAGTCCGGTTTCGAGCCGCGGGTGGTGTGCCGCTTCAGCAACTACCTGATGACCCTGCAGCACGTCGAGGCCGGGCTGTCGATCGCGCTGCTGCCCAGCCTCGCCGTCGATCTCCGCTACCGCGTCGCCACCCGCGAACTCGCCACCCCGGTCACCCGCACGATCACCGCCGCGCTCCGGCGAGGTTCACCGCCCCGCGCTGCGGTGAACCTCGTTCTCGACGCGCTCCGGCACCACCCGGCGCTACCCGCCTCCGTGGCGCCCGCCGCCCCGGATCAGGCGGCGGGCGGCCAGGTGTAGAGCTTCTCCGGCGTGATCCGGACGATCAGCCGTTCGGCCGTGGGCTCCGGTGGCGGGGTCGTCCCGCCCATGTACCGGTCGTACATCTCGTGCAGTAGCGTCTTCCCGGGATCCGCGGTGATTTCCACGGTGCCGCGGATTTCGACGTAGCGACCGGTTTCCTTGCCCAGTACGAGCAGGCTGACCCGCGGGTCGCGGCGCATGTTGCGGGTCTTGAGCCGCCCTTCGATGGTGCTGAACACGACCGTGTCGCCCTCCCGCTTGACGAAGATCACCGAGGACTGCGGACGCCCGTCGGCGTTCGAGGTCGCGATCATCGCGGCGTGCGGGCCGTCGAGCAGTTCCCGGGCCAGGTCGGTGAGGTGCGCGGTCATCGGGCTGTTCCTTTCGTCGTCCATATCCCGGTAGACCGGACGACGACCGGAAAGGAATCGGTGCCGGGGAATTTCTTCAGGCGACGGTCAGGACGAGCTTGCCGGGCGCGTGCCCACCGTCGCTGGCCCGTTGGGCTTCGGCGGCGTCGGCGAGCGGGTACACCGTGCCGATCCTGACCCGCAGCTCGCCGCGGGCGGCCCGCTCGACGACCTCGGCCAGATCCTCGGCCCTGCTGCGGTCGTCGCCACCGCCGGAGAACGGGATCCCCAGGTCCTGCGCGGCGGGATCGGCGATCGTGACGATCCGGCCGGTGCCACCGCGCAGGGTGATCGAGTCCGGCAGCGCACCGCGACCCGCCGCGTCGAACACCGCGTCGATGCCCTGGGGTGCCAGCGCACGCACGCGATCGACCAGCCCGTCGCCGTACTCGACCGGGGTCGCCCCGAGCGAGGCGAGGTAGTCGTGGTTGGCCGCGCTCGCGGTGCCGATCACCGTCGCACCGAGGGCCACCGCCAGCTGCGCCGCCAGGCTGCCCACCGCGCCGGCCGCGCCGTGGATCAGCAGCGTCTCCCCCGCGCCGACCTCCAGCACGCGCAGGACACGTCGCGCGGTTTCCCCGGCGACCGGGAGCGTGGCGGCGTCCTCCCAGCCGAGCCCGGCCGGTTTGGCCGCGACCACGGTCGCGAGCGCGTACTCCGCGTACGAGCCGGAATCCGCCCAGCCCACGACCTCCTGGCCCACGGTCAGCCCGGTGACGCCCTCGCCCACCGCGTCCACCACACCGGCGACGTCCAGGCCCGGCGTCGACGGCAACGTCGTGGGGAACACCGCCTGCATCGCCCCGGACCGGATCTTGCCGTCGATGGGGTTGACCCCGGCCGCGTGGACCTTGACCCGCACCTGGCCCTGCCCGGGTTCCGGAATGTCCACTTCGGACAGCTGGAGCACCTCGGGGCCACCGAACCGGTCGAACGTGATCGCCTTCATGCCGCTTCCCTTCCGACTGCTGTTCCGCATTTACCTGTCCGAACAGGCAACTCCGGCGACCTCTTCCGAGCGGGCGACGAATGTGACCCAGGACACGAATACCGCCAAGGTTAGTACGGCCGCGCGCCGACGTCATCCCGATGACTGCGCGAGCAGGTAACCTGCGAGTTCGACGGGACGAGAGGACGGTCGATCGCGATGAAGCAGCCGGATCCCGGGGCGGCGGCCCCGCCCACCGCGCGCGGCGGCCCGATCAGCCACGCGATCTTCCGGGTGGCCCGCCTGCACCGCATGCTGGCGGGCCAGCTGCTGCGCCAGGCCGGGCTCCATCCCGGGCAGGAACTGCTGATGATGCACCTGTGGGACGCGGGCCCGCAGCGCCAGACGGACCTCGTCGCCGTGCTCGGTTCCGACTCGGCGACCGTGACCAGGACGGTCGCCCGGCTGGAACGGGCCGGTTTCGTCCGCCGCACGTCCTGCCCGCACGACCGGCGGGTCACCATCGTCACCCCCACTCCCGCGAGCCTGGCGCTGCGCCGCGAGGTCGAACAGATCTGGCGGCGGCTGGAGGAACTCACCGCCGATGGCCTGACCGCCGGCGAACGGGACACCGCCCTCGATGTACTGGAGCGGCTCGAACACAACCTCACCGCCGCCACCGCGGAACGCTGCGCTCGGACGTCACCGCCGCCTCGCCGCTCGTGATCCGTCGCGACACGGGGCGCGCGTTCCGGAGTTAGGGTCGCGAGTATGCGCTTTGGTATTTCCCTCCCCCAGTTCTTCGCCGACGGCGAGTTCGACCCGGCCGGCTTCCGCGCGTTCCTGCGGCGCGCCGAGGAACTCGGTTTCGACAGCGGCTGGACGCAGGAGCAGGTCCTCGGCTCGATGCCGCATCTGAGCCCGATCGAGACGATGACCTACGCCGCCGCCTGCACCGAGCGGCTCCGGCTCGGCTGCGCGGTGTTCGTCTCTCCCCTGCACAATCCGGTCCACCTCGCCAAGCAGCTCGGCACACTGGACCAGCTCAGCCGGGGACGGCTGGACGTCGGCATCGGGACCGGCGGCAAGGGCCGGGCTTTCGGCGCGTTCGGCATCGAGGCCGAGGGCCTGGTGTCGCGGTTCACCGAGGGCCTGCGGCTGATGCGTGAGCTGTGGACCCAGCCGGAGGTGACGTTCGACGGGCGGTTCTGGCAGCTGGAGAACGCCTCCATGGAGCCGAAACCGTTCCAGAAGCCGGGACCGCCGGTCTGGTTCGGCGGCAGTCACCCGAACGCGCTCGCGCGGGCGATCCGGCTCGCCGACGGCTTCTTCGGCGCGGGTTCGTCCACCACCGCGAAGTTCGCCGAGCAGGTCAAACTGCTGCGCGCCGGCCTCGCCGAAGCCGGACGGCAGGACTTCCCGATCGCCAAACGCGTCTACATCGCCGTCGACGACAACCCAGCCCGCGCGCAGACCCGGGTCGCCGACGGACTGGCCGCGCTCTACGGCAAGCGCGGCTTCGAGGACGTCGCCGTCGCGGGCACCGCCAAGGACTGTGTGGACGGTGTGCGCGAGGTGATCGACGCGGGCGCCGAACTGGTCCTGTTCACCCCGCTGTTCGACCAGGCCGAGCAGATGGAGCGCCTCGCCGCGGAGGTCATGCCGCAACTTCCCTGAGGTCCGGCTACTCGCGCTCGGCCCTGCGCAGCCCGTGCGAGGGCGTCCACCACTCGACGACGAGCTTCGTCGCCTCATCGTCGAGGTGGGTATGCACCACCTCGGCGATGTCGACGTGGAAGCGGTCGCCGTCCTCGGTAGCCGGTCCGGTAGGTCCGGTAATGAGGGCCCGGCCGGAGATCTTCGCCTCACCGGGCCACTGCGCTTCGGCACCTTCGACCGGGTCGACCGTGGCGCTGTGCAGGGCGAAGCGCGGATCCCGGCGAAGATCCGCGCCCTTGCGCGCGTTCGGCATCGAACCGAAGACCAGCTCACCGTCCTCGAAGACCACCTCGATCCCGGAGATCCGCGGCGACCCGTCGGCCCGCAAGGTGGCCATGGTCTGATGCCGACGCGCGTCGAACAGCGCCCGAACCCGCCGCGCGAACTCCGGTGCCGCCTGTTCGACGTCCCGCCAAGCCGTCATGCGCTCACGGTACCGACGGCGCAAGCCACGTACAAAGTCCGCAGTTCTTCGACTTCCCCGGCGCCCAGCTGATCGACAGGAGCCTGGCCCAGCGGGTGCCGCCGGGCCCCTGCTGCGCTTGTCGTTTAACCTGGCTTCTTCTTGGCGTCTGGTTGTTGGCTGTTCGTTGAGGGAGCGTGCGATGACGTTGAGAGACGAACCGATCGTGCGGGAGGCCGGGGACGGCGATGTCGTAGCGATCTGCCGGTTCGGCGAGGCGTACATTCGATCGCACTACTCGCCGTTGATCGGCGCTGCGGCCGCGGACGAGCAGGTTCGCAGATGGTGGAACGAGACGCATGTGGGCGCGGCGGTGGCCGATCGTCTCGTGGTCGTCGCCGAGGCCGACGGGCAGTTCGTCGGTGTCGGCCAGCGCGGGCGCAGAGGTGCCGACCACGTGGTCTACAAACTCTACGTTCATCCCGGGCACCGCGGGTACGGGCTGGGCCCACGGTTGCTCGATGCGCTCATCAGGCAGCTGCCCGCCGACGTTGATCGGCTTTGTATCGAACATTTCGTGGCCAACGAGCGCGCGGGGGTGTTCTACGAGCGTGAGGGTTTCGCCGTGGAGCGGATCGAGTCAAGTCCGACCGGAATCCCCGCACTCGGGGTGGTGTGGCGTGCGCGCCCGCTGGCTTCACCCACTCAGCGTGTCGTCAACCACGAGACGGCGAGTGAATGAACGACCCCAGTTGATCATGGGTGCGGCCCTGGGCGATGATTCCTCTTGCGACAGAAGGAAGTTCGGCTCAAGGGCCGCGGTGATCAGTGTGCATGATCGCGGGCGCGACGGCGCTCGGGGACCTGGCCGCGTTTCGCCAGGAGTTCTATGGATGCCTGACAGCGCGGGCAGACGCGTTGTCCCCCGACTGGCCGTATTCGATCGTGACCGCGCCGGAGACGCGGGTTCCGGAACATCCGCGCGAAGATCATCTCACCAGCAGCCGCACCAAAACCCACCCGACCGGGGCCAGGACCGAGACGAACGAGTTGAACAAGCTGAGAAAAGTGGCTTCGGTAGCCACCTCTCCTACCGGGCACCCACGCCCACCGTAGGTTCAAAGGGCATTGGGTAAGTGGAGGATGTTTCTTCTGGGTGTGCGTAAGGGATCTACGTAATCTGGTGGAATGAACTCCGGGAGTCCGTCTTCGGCGATGCGGACTGTCCAGTCGGCTTTGTGCAGCAGCCGGTGGTGGGCTCCGCAGAGGAGCACGAGATTCCGGAGCACGGTCAGGCCGCCATGTGTCCACATAATAATATGGTGGGATAATATGGTGGGCGTCGCAATGTCGGGGCTTGCGATGACATCCGGGGAATGCGCAGCCACCGTCCCGCATGATCAGCGCTTTGCGTAGCGCGGGAGTGACGAGTCGCTTGGCTCTGCCGAGATCAAGGGGTTCACCCTTGGTGCCCAGTACTGCGGGGATGACCTGGCAGTCGCAGGCGAGCATGCGGGCTTCGCTGGCGGTGATGGTGCTGACCATGTCCAGACACGCGGTGCCCAGCTTCGACTTCAAGTCCTCCAGCGTCACTGTGACCAGGAGTTGGGCGCGGTCGCCGCCGCGTACGTCGGGAACGTTGGCGAGCATGGCGATGGCTTCGCCGAAGGCTTCCCCGTAGCGTTCGGAGACCGAGCGCAGGTCGGGCCACTTGTCTTCTCCGGCGGGCCGTGGGGTGGCCAGCGGGTCGAGGATGGTGCTGAGGCGGGTGCCGGTGATGGGGTCGAGTTGTCCGTCGATGTCGAACCAGCCGTCTTTCCGCTGCCGCAACCGCAACTCGGGTTTCCGCTCCGGCGGATCCGGGTCCTTTGGCGGCTTCCCGTCCTGGTCCATCCGCGCCAGCAACTCGTCAGCGGCTTTCACCACTTCTTGAGGTGTCGCGTGACGGGCGAGTTCGACAAGGATCTTCTCGGCCTTGGATCTGTCCTCATAGGACACAAAGCTGGGGACTTTCTTCAGGAACCGGAGGATCTTGTCGCTGTGGTGCGGTCCGATCTCGCCGTCGAGCGCGGCCGCGCCGGTTGCTGGCGCGGTGGCGGGGAGTTCGGTACCGTCGATGTTACGACCGGGATTCAACCCGTGGGCGCGGTCGAGATACTTTTTGGCGTCACCGCGCGACATCCGAGCCATGTGGGCGAACCACGCGGCGGTGGATCCGTAGCCGTACAGTTTGGACGCGCCGCGTGAGTCGATTTCGGTGAGGTACTGGCCGAGTTCGGCGTCCAGGCACCACAGGGTCTCCAGTCGTGTACGCACCTCGTCGGCGAGTTCACGACCGGATCGCCGCCACAACTCCTGCGGCGGTTCCAGAGTGGGCAGATTCCCGGACACGTCACCATCATACCGCGCAGAATAGAACGTGTGTTCGACATCATCGAGTGAAATTCCCCGCTTGACTTTCGCGATTATACGGCGGCGTTCGGTGACGGCTGGCTTGGCTCGGCACGATGTCAGGCTGCGATGAGGACGCGACGGAGCCTGGTGGTCATGTCGTGGTAGCTGGGGTGTTTTTTCGTTGCGTACCAGGGTGTGCGGGCTCGGTGTTCTGCTGTGGCGCGGGATGAGTGGCCTGCGAGGTGGTACCGGATGGTCACGAGGCTTGGGGTGATCATGGCGAGTGAGGCGGTGTGCTTGACGGCTTTTTTCGGTGCGGTTGCGGGCTTCTCCGGCGCCGGTGGTGTGCTTGGCATCGGTGAAGGCGCCCTCGATGGGCCATCGCGAGACGTAACGTTCGATGACGGTGGCGTAGGTGGTGACAGTTTGCGTGCGGCCGTAGCGAGAAACTGTGAGAGTGGTCGCCGGTGCGGCAGCGGCAAGCTGGTCTGGGGTGCCCATTCTGGCGCCCCGGACACGCGGGCGGCCGCGTCCGCCTCGCATGTCCGGCGGTTGTCGACGTCGGGTGGACGCCGGCAACATGCGTTGGCGTCTCACCCGGCCTGCATCAAGGTCGTTGCACCATAAGCCTTCCTGCCGCATACGCGGGTGGCGTCGCGTCCCATGGCCGGGCACGACCGAATCGAGCGCCGCGTCCCATACAACTCGGCCACGATGAAACAGGAACGCCGATTTCAGGAGGCGCGCGCGTCCCCATAACCCGCCAGACGCCGTTCCAGACCGTCGATCAGCGCCGACAGCCCGACGTCGAAGGCGCGCTCGGCTTCTTCGGGCAGGCCGGTCGCCTGGTCGTGGGTCGAGCCGAGGACGAGGTATTCGATCGCGCGCACGACCGGGACGAGATCGTCCTCGGGCCAGCCTGCCTCACGCAGGACGGCGAACACCTTGTCGTAGGCTGCCAGCACCGTCGGCGACCGCACCGGCTGGGCGGTCAGCAGCGGGACGACGTGGGGATGCGCCGCGAACGACGCGCGATAGGAACGGGCGACACGGTCGCAGGCCAGGGTCCAGGGACGCAGGTCCGCCGCGGCGAGGTCCATGTCGGCGGTGAGCAGTTCCCGGAGCCCTTCGATGATCTCGTCACGCCCGGAGACGTGGTTGTAGAGCGACGGGCCCTTGACGCCCAGTTCCGCGGCGATCCTGTTGGTGGACAAGGCATCGGGGCCGTGCTCGTCCACCAGCCGCAGCGCCGCGCGGAGGATGCCGTCCCGGCTGATCAGCGTCTGCTTCGGTCGTGCCATCGGTCCATCCTGGGGGTTGTTCCTCAGCCCCGGATAGCCTACCGTCCTAAAACTAGAACCTCTAGTCCAAGGCGGTGGTCCGGTGGAGTACAGCGAGTACCGGCGGTTCGACGCGGTCGGCCTTGCCGAGCTGGTGGCACGCGGCGAGGTCTCCCCCGCCGAGCTGCTGGAGGTGGCGATCGCGCGCGCCGAGCGGGTCAACGGGCCGCTCAACGCGATCGTGTACCCGATGTACGACATCGCCAGGAAACGCGCCACGGCCGACCTTTCCGGACCGTTCGCCGGAGTACCGTTCCTGATCAAGGACCTGCACCAGGACTACGCGGGGCTGCCCACCGGCAGCGGCTCCCGCTCGCTGCGGCACCGGCCCGCGGCACGGCACAGCGCGGCCGTCCGGCGCTGGCTCGGTGCGGGACTGGTGATCTTCGGCAAGACCGCGACGCCGGAGTTCGGCACCAAGGCGGTCACCGAGTCCGAGGCGACCGGGCCGACCCGCAACCCGTGGAACCTCGGACACACGCCCGGCGGCTCCTCCGGCGGTTCCGCCGCCGCGGTCGCCGCGGGCGTGGTCCCGGTGGCTGGCGCCAGCGACGGCGGCGGGTCGATCCGCATCCCGGCCGCCTGCTGCGGAATCTTCGGCCTCAAACCGGGCCGCGGGCTGCTGCCCTGCGGCCCGGACCACGCCGAGTACCTGCACGGTGCCGCCACCGAGGGCGTCCTGTCCCGGAGCGTACGCGACACCGCGGCGATGCTCGACGTGCTGGCCCGTACGCCGGACCCCGGCGGCCCGTACCTCGCCGCGGTTCCCGAAACGCCCTACGCCGAACTCGCCCGGCGTGAACCCGGCAAACTGCGCATCGGCTACACGACCTATTCCCCGCTCGGCACCCCCGTCCACCCGGACGCCGTGGCCGCGGTCGACAGCGCCGCGGTGCTCCTCGCCAAGCTGGGCCACGACGTCGAACCCGCCGACCCCGGTATCGACGGCACCCAGCTCGCCAAGGATTTCCTGACGATGTGGTGCGCGCAGTCCGCCACCACCATCGCGGAAATCCGGCGCACGACCGGAGCCTCCACAAAGGACTTCGAGCTGGACACCCGGCTGCTCGCCGCGTCCGCCTACGCGGTGCGCGCCCCCGAGTACGTCGCCGCGCACCACCGATGGAACGCCCACACGCGGGCGCTCGCCGCGTTCCACGAGAAGTACGACCTGCTGCTCACCCCGGCGCTGGCAGGCCCGCCGGTACGCGTCGGCGAGCTGGACACCCCGCACCTGCTCCGCTACATCGGCGAAGTCCTGCTCCGCCTCGGTCTCGCCGGGCCGCTCGCGAAGACGAAGGCGTGGAACGACACGGTCATCGCGAACCTGGCGCCGGTACCGTTCACCCAGCTCGCCAACCTCACCGGCCGCCCGGCGATGTCGGTGCCGCTGTACCGCACCGGAAAGGGGCTGCCGCTCGGCGTCCAGTTCGTCGGCGGGCTCGGCAGCGAGCCGGCAATGCTCGCGCTGGCCACCCAGCTGGAGGCCGAACAACCGTGGGCCGACGCCGAACCCGAGTTCTGATCGGACAGTCCACAAGAGACAGTCAGCGAGGGCGAGGGCCGCTCAGTGCCGCCGCGGCGGCGTCGGCGACGCGGCGGGTGAGGTCCGGATCGGACAGCTCGGGCAGCACCCGATCGACCGGGGCCAGCGCCGCCAGCGCCTGCGCACCGGCGCGATAAACCTCGAGCTGGTACAGCGGATCGGCGTGCCGCCGGGAATCGGGCCGCTCGCGGAGCGCGCGAACCAGGCCGGGCAGCGCCAGCAGATGCGCGAACGGATCATCGGGGACGATCACCGCCGGGGCCGGGTCTTCGGCGATGGTGCGGCTTCCGGTGGCACACGTCAGATCGACGACAGCCGCGGCGTCGCGGGTGATGGCCGCGAGCGGGAAGCCGGGCGCGTCGGCCGGACGCCATGACGCGATGTCGCCCACTCCGGCCGCCATGAGCAGCGGGACCAGGAGTGGTGCCGCTTCCGCTCCCGTCACCACGACCCGGCCGGATCGGCATGGGATGTCCTTGCGCCGCAAGGCGACCAGCACGGAAGCCGCCAACGCGACGCCGAGCGTGTCCTGTTCGGTGATGATCGGGACCCCGCCCGCCAGGTCACGCTGCGCCGCCCTGGCCCGCGCCGCTTCGGTGCGCGCCAGGAACACCGCGGTGATCCCGGTGGGCAACGCCCGCACCGCGGCGGACAGATCCCCGGCGTCGCGGGCGGCGACCGCCACCGGGAAGGCGTTCAACGAGGTGTGGTCGCGGAGCGACCTCGCGTCGCTGCTCAGCGCGGCCAGCACCGCACCGGGATCGCCCTCGGCGCCGGGCAACGCGCTGCCGTCACCGGCGATCGCGAGCCCGGCCGCCGCGTTCACGCTTCGAGGGCGGCACGGTCCTCGGCCAGTGCCGCGCGGACCGTGGGAAGGACGAGCACAGTGGCGTCGACGTCGTTTCGCTCCGCGAGATCCAGCAGCTCGGCCAGCCGCACGCGATGCAGGTAGGCCTCGTAGGGATGCCCGGCCTCGGTCGCGGCGAGGGTGGCGTCCTGTGCTTCCCCGATCCCCCGACGCAGTTCGTTCGCGAACTCGCTCACCGGTCCCCGCCTTCCCGCCGGACTGCCCAACATCTAGCAAACCTACCATGTTGGCAGTTTCATAACTTTGCAACTCTTCAGTACGTGTCGACGCCGCCGTTTCGCGGCCGGGGCGCGCGGTTCAGCCGGATCCGGTGCGCGCGGGCGCGAGCGAGGCGAGCACGGCCTCGGTGATCAGATCGGCCAGTTCCCGCGCCGCTCCACGCGAAAACACCCGCCCCGGGGTGACCACGGCGGCCAGCACCGCCGCCGCGACGTGGAAGGTGTCGACCTCCCTGGCCCGGCCCTCCGCGTAGAGCGCGGCACGCAACAGCCCGGCCGCGGCGCACGGCGCGGCGTGGACGTCGTCGCCGGTGTTCACGGCGAGCACGCCACCCATGTCACCGGGGAGCGCGCCGAGCAGGTCCACTACGGCGTCGGCGCCGAAAACGATCTGGTGCAACGGGAAAACGGCGCCGTCGGCGGTGTTCCACAGCGTGACGTCGCGGACGTCGGCCGCGATCAGCAGCGGCGCGAGGCCGGGCAACCGCTCGGCACCGGCGATCACGACCCGCACGTCGCGCGGTGCGCGTCCGCGCCGGGCCAGCGTCGCGAGCAGCGCGCCGGTCAGCGCGATCGCGGTGGCGTCCTGGTCCGAAAGCACGTAAAGCCCGGTGGCCGCACGCAGCCGCCGAGCCGCCGACGCGGCACCGGCACCGGGGTGGACCAGCAGGATCGCGCCGTACTCCGCGGAAGAGATCGTTCCGTGGTCAGCCCCGTCGAGCACCTTGGCCGGAATCCCGGCCAGACCGCTGATCAGTTCCGCGTACTCACGCGCCACGGATTCCGCGGCAGCACCCGAACCCACGACCGCGATCCGCCGGGTTCGCGCACCGCGCATGGACGTCGACCTGACCGGGGAAGTCACCACGGTGCGATGATCTGCGCAGTTGAAGAAATTCGCAAGTGCTCGAACATGCGAGAAGAACCACACCGGCACGGTGGCCTACAGGTCGTTGCCCGCGTAGGACAGGTTGAAGCTCTTGTTGGTGAGCGGGAAGTCCGGGACGATCGTGTCGGCGAGCGCGACCGGGAGCGCGGGCCAGTTGAAGAAGCTGGGATCGACCACCTTGACCCGGCTCAGCGCACCGCCGGAGTCGACTTCGACCCGGTGGACGATCGTGCCCCGCCAGCCTTCGGCGATGCCCACCCCCGAGCGCGCGGCGGGGAACCGGCGCAGCGCCACCGTCCGGCCGAGTTCGCCGGTGCCCGCCACCAGCCGGGTGATCAGCGCGATGGCGGCCTGGATTTCCTCGGCGCGGACCATGAAGCGCGCCAGTACGTCGCCGTCGGTGCGGCTGTGCACGGCCGGGGTGAACCCGGAGCCGGACGCCGGATGGTCGGCGCGGGCGTCCTGCCGCACGCCGCTGGCGCGGGCGACATAGCCGAGTGTGCCGAGGTCCTCGGCCTGGGCACGGGTGAGCACCGCGGTGCCGGTGAACCTGTCGGCCACCACCGCGTTGCCCAGTGCGAGACCGGCGATCTCCGCGACGTCCACGCCGATCACGGCGAGTTCGTCGGGATCGGGCAGCCGCCGGACGCGGGCGCCGCCGGGATGGATGGCGCCACGCAGCAGACGATGGCCGGTGACCTGGTCGTTGATCCGCAGGAGCCGTTCGCGGACCCGCTGCGCGTGCACGTTGAGGATGCCGTGCCCGACGTCGTTGCACAGCGCGCCGAGGTCGGTGACGTGGTTGTAGATCCGTTCCAGCTCCAGCAGGATCGCGCGCAGGCGCAGCGCGTCGTCCGGGACCACGACGTCCAGCGCGTCCTCGACGGCGAGGCAGAAAGCGAGCGTGTGACCGACGGCCGTGTCCCCGCTGATCCGCTCGGCGATCTCGATCGCTTCCGCGGGCCCTCGCCCGTGGAACAGCTTCTCAAGTCCTTTGTGGACGAACCAGAGACGCGCCTTGAGGTTGAGGATGGTCTCGCCGACCACGGAGAACCGGAAGTGACCCGGTTCGATCATCCCGGCGTGCACCGGGCCGACGGGAATCTCGTACACCCCGTCGCCCTCGACCGTCCGGAACGGGTACGGGCCGTCGACGTCACCGAACGAGGGCGGTTCCCCGGCGTCACCGAGCATCGGATACCAGCCCCGCGGCCAGTGGAAGTGCCGCACCAGCCTGCGCGGCAGCGGATGGCCGGTGGGCACGATGCCGAACAGATCGCGCATCTCCCGCTCGAACCGGCCTGCCGGGAACGACAGCCCGGCGAGGCTCGGCACCCGCGGATCGGCCTTGTCCAGCGGAACGTGCAGCTCGACGCGCCGGTCCGGGCCCGCCGCGGTGAACAGGTACACCGCGCGCAGCCGGTCGCCGTCGTCGTGCCCGGCGACGAGCGCGACACGGAACCCTTCGCCGAGCAACGCTTCCGCCCGCGCGGGGAGCTCGCCGGGGGCGAGGATCGTCGAGTCGGTCATGGTGTCCTCGTCAGCAGTCCGGCCGCGGTGTGCAGCAGAGTGGTCAACGGGCCCGTGGTGACGCCGAGCCCGGCGCAGAGCAGCAGTCCCCCGACGAGCGCCGTCGCGGAGACCCGGGAGAGCCCGATCGGGGCGGTCGCGGTGCCGGGGCCCTCCGGCGGGGTGCCCAGCACCATGCCGCCGGTGTGCCCGATCAGCGCGGCCGCGATCACCAGCACCAGTACCAGCGCGGCGGCGGTGACCCAGCCCATGCCACCCGCCGCGAACCCGGCCCGGACGATGCCGAGTTCGCTCGCGAACAGGCTGAACGGGGGCAGCCCGATGAGCGCCAGCACCCCGAACCCGACGCAGCCCGCCAGCACCGGCGCGCGTACGGCGAGGCCGCGGACACCGTCGATGCGGCTGGTGCCGACGCCCTGCAGAACGCGGCCCGCGCTCAGGAACAGCACGACCTTCGCGAGCCCGTGGCCGAGAATGTGCAGCAGCACCGCCGCCGACGCGAGCGGGCCGCCGATCGCGGCCCCGAGCGCGATGAGGCCGAGGTGTTCGATGCTGGAATAGGCCAGCATCCGCTTGTAGTCCCGCTGTGCCAGCAGCAGTGACGCGGCCAGCGCGAGGGACGCCAGCGCCATGACCGTCAGCAGCGTGCGGGCGAAGGCGGGCCCGAGCGCGCCGTCGGCGATGACCTTGACCCGCAGGATGGCGTAGAAGGCGACCGAAAGCAGCACCCCGGACATCAGCGCCGACACCGGAGCCGGCGCCTGGGAATGCGCGTCCGGCAGCCACGCGTGCAGCGGCGCGAGCCCTGCCTTCGTCCCGAATCCGAGGATCAGCAGCGCCACCGCGATCCGGGTCACCCCGGGATCGAGGCCGTGCGCGTGGGCCGAGAGGGACGCGAGATCGATGCCGCCGCCCGCGTGGGCCGCGGCGTAGTTGAGCAGCAATGTACCCAGCAGCGCCAGCGCGATCCCGGCCGAACAGATCACCACGTACTTCCACGCCGCTTCGACCGCGTGCCGGGTGCGGCGCTGGCCGACAAGGAACGCGGTGACGATGGTGGTGGCCTCGATCGCCACCCACAGCACGCCGAGGTTCGCCGCCAGCACGGCGATTCCCATCGTCACGAGGAACAGGTGGACCAGCACGCTGTGCCGGGCCGCCGTCCGGGCACTCGCGCGGCCGGCGGCGATTTCCCGTCGCAGGTGGGCGGGGGTGGCGGCGGTGGCGAGCAGCGCGACCACGCTGATCACCAGCAGCATGAACGCCGAAAGCGCGTCGGCCCGGAGCAGCCCGCCCAGCACCTCGCGCGGGCCGTGGCCGACGACGTCGGCAGCGGTGGCGGCCGCGGCGGCCAGCATCAGGCCCGAGGTGACGGCGCCGGTCCAGGCGGTGGCGCGCCGCCAGCCGAGCACCGCGTGGACGAGCGCACCGAGCAGGGGAAGGACCACGAAGGCGGTGAGGGTGATCATGAGTCGCGCAGCTCCCGCAGTTCGTCGAGATCGGTGCCGCCGAAGGTCTCCCGCATCCGGCTGGTGAGGATTCGCAGGACCAGCACGGCGAGCAGGACGTCGAGCGACACGCCGAGTTCCACGATCAGCCCGGCACTGCTCGTGGTGAGGAACCCGACCGCGGTGATCCCGTTGTCCAGCAACAGGAATCCGACGAGCTGCGACAGCGCGCGGCGCCGGGTCACCAGGACGAAGAAGCCGATCAGCACGACCGTGATCCCGACGGGGATGGCCTGGGTCGCCGGCGACGGCGCCAGGGCGACCAACGGCCGCGACACCGCGTACGCCACCAGTGTCAGCACCGCCGCCGCCAGCAGCGACGAGGCGACGTTGACCAGCGGCGCCGTCTCGCGCGGAACGTCACCATCGCCCTTCACCGCCCGCAGCAGCAGCCAGGGCAGCACTCCCGCCCGCAGCACCAGGACGCCCACCGCGACGATCCACAGCTCGGCGGAGTGCTCGTGCGCGGCGAGCACCGCGACCAGCGCGGCCAGCGCCAGCCCCTGGAACGCGAACACCCGCACGATCACCGCGAACTCGCGGCGCCACAGGATCAGCACCGCGGTCAGCAGCAGTGCGCCGCCCGCGAGATCGAGCAGCTGCACGTAGCCGGTTTCGCTCACGACGCCTCCTGGGCGAGGAAGAACGACGCCGCCACCGCCAGCAGCGCCAGCAGGAACGACCCGGCCAGCAGCTCGGGGACCCGGAACAGCCGCAGCTTGGCCAGGAACACCTCGGCCACCGCCAGCAGCACGCCCAGCACGCCGATCTTGACCACGAGCGCGACCACGCCGACCAGCAACGCGAGCGGGGTGGCCGTGGTGGCGATGCCCCACGGCACGAACAGATTCGCCAGCAGGCCGAGGAACACCGACAGCCGCATAGCCGAGGCGAGCTCGATCAGGGCCAGGTCCGGTCCGGCGTACTCGAGGATCATCGCCTCGTGCACCATCGTCAGTTCCAGGTGCGTCGAGGGGTTGTCCACCGGCAGGCGCCCGGTCTCGGCGACGATCACCACGATCAGCGCGACCGCGGCGAGCAGGCTCACCGGCGAGATCACTCGCGCCGGGTCGTCCACAGTGGACGAAACGATGGCGCCGAGGTTCGTCGAGCCGACCCGGACCGACAGCGCGAAGATCGCCACCAGCAGCGTCGGCTCGACCAGTGCGATGATCGTCATCTCGCGGCTGGCGCCCATGCCGCCGAACGCCGTCCCGGTGTCCAGCCCGGCCAGTGCCAGCGCCACCGTGCCCAGCGCCAGCAGCGCCACCACCGCGAACAGATCGGCCACCGGCCCCGCCACCGAGGTCGTGCTCACGAACGGCGCCACCACCGCCACGACCAGCGTCGTGGCGACCAGGACCAGCGGGGCGAAGCGGAACACCTCGCTCGTCCCGCGCGGGACGACGCGTTCTTTGCGCAGCAGCTTGCGCAGATCCCGCCACGGCTGTGCGATCCCCGCGCCCGCCCGGCCCTCGAGCCGGGCCCGTGCCTGGCGCATCGCCCCGACCAGCAACGGTGCGCCGCCGACGACCACCACGAGCTGCACCACCGCGGCCACGAGCGAGAACCCGCTCACCGGGTCACCGCCAGCAGGATCAGCACGCCCACCACGGTCGAGAAGCCGTAGCCGAGATAGCGGTGCACGCTGCCCGTCGCCAGCCGCCTGCCCGCGCGGCCCCAAGCCGTCACGGCGGTCAGCACCGGGCGGTACAGCCACCGTTCGATCCGGTCGGGTACCCGGCGCCGGTACTCCACGGCCCGTACCAGGTAGCGCGACTCCTCGTGGTGGTCGACGTCGACGTCGGTCTCGGGCAGCACCACGTCGTCGAAGACCCGTTGCAGCGGTTCGGCGAACGACGTCGCGGTGTACTCCATCCGCGCCGACATCGGACCACCGCCGCAGTCCCAGAGCCGTTTTTCCGCCCGGCGCGCCCCGCGCCCCGCGACGGCCCGCAACGCGGCGACGACCACGGCTCCCCCAGCCAGCAGCCCGAGCGTCAGCAGCAACGGCGACAGCGATCCGGCGACCCCGGCCAGCCGCAGTGTCACCGCCCCGCTCACCGCCGGATCGCCGAGTCCGGACGCGGCGCCGATGCCGGGCAGCACCAACGCCGGCAGCACGGCCAGCATCGCGCACGCCACCGCCGCGACACCCATTCCCGCCACCATGCTCGGCGGGCTCTCGTGGGCGTTTCCCGCCGCGGCGGACCGCGGCCTGGCCAGGAAACCGACGCCGAACGCCTTCACGAACGTGGCCACCGCGAGTCCCGCGGTCAGCGCGACCGCCGCGACCGCGACCGGCATCGCGATCGCCGTCGCCACCCCGGCCGCGGGCAGCCCGTGGATCAGCGCCTGGAGCAACAGCCATTCGGAGACGAAGGCCGTCCCCGGCGGGAGCGCCGACGCCGCCAGCGCACCCACACCGAACAATGCGGTCGTGGCGGGCATCCGGGCCCGTAGCCCGCCCAGCGCGTCGAGATCGCGAGTGCCCGTGCCGTGCAGCACCGAACCGGCCCCCAGGAACAGCAGGGTCTTGAACGCGGCATGGTTCACCACGTGCAGCAGCGCCGCCGCCAGCGCCAGCCCGGCCAGCGTCCGCTGTCCCGAGGACACGAACATCCCGGCCGCGCCCACGCCGACCAGCACCAACCCCAGGTTCTCCGTCGTCGAATAGCCCAACAGGCGCTTCAGGTCGGTGTTCATCGCCGCCTGCAGGATCCCGTACACCGCCGAGACGGCCCCGAGCCCGAGCACCAGCAGCCACCACCACCGCGGGCCGCCGCCGAGCAGATCGAAGCCGACCCGCACGACGCCGTACGCACCGAGGTTCACCATCGCCGCCGACATCAGGGCCGAAACGTGGCTCGGTGCCTCCGGGTGCGCGCGCGGGAGCCACGCGTGCAGGGGAAGGACGCCCGCCTTCGACGAGAAACCCGTCAGCGTCAGTGCGAACACGATCCCGGCCGTCACCGGGGGAAGGTGCGCGTGGCGCAGTATCGCGAACGTGTCACCACCCGCGTACGCGGCGAAGATCATCAGTCCACAAAGGATGGCCAGGAAGCCGAGGTGCGTCATCACCGCGTACCACCGGCCCGCCGCCGCGACCTCCGGCCGCCGCCGGTGTTCCGCGAGCACCAGCACCAGCGAGGCCGCGGCCATCAGCTCCCAGCACACCAGAAACGTCCCGGCACTCGCCGCCGCGGGCACCAGCAGCATCGCCGTCACGAACAACGGGAACACCGCCTGGGTCACCCGGGAATCGAGGCCGCCCCTGGCGTAGCCGACGCCGTAGATCCCGGCCGCGACCGCCACCGCGCCGATCACCGCGGCGAACAGGCCGCCCAGCGCGTCGAGCGTCAGCGAAACCCCGGAAAGCGGGAGAATCCCTTGCCAGGAAACGGAAAACGACGTCCCCGCTACCGCGGACGCACCCGCCGTGGCCCCGGCCGCACCGGTCAGCGCCGTCCCGGTGCCCACCACCGCCGCCCGCGCCGGACGCGGCACCAGCAGCCCCGCGCACGCGCTCAGCACTCCGAACGCCCCGGCCACGCCGAGGCTCATCGCCGTGAGGTTCACCGACCGGTCAGCTTCCGCAGACCCTCCACAATGGCCTCCGGCCGCGGCGGGCAGCCCGCGATCTCGAGGTCGACCGGCACGATGTCGGCGACCGCGCCCGCCACGCCGTAGGCGCCCGCGAACACGCCGCAGTTCCGTGCGCAGTCCCCCACCGCGACGACGGCCTTCGGACCGGGCACGGCGTCATACGTCCGGCGCAACGGCTCGGCCATGTTCCGCGTCACCGGGCCCGTCACCAGCAACGCGTCCGCGTGCCGCGGCGACGCGACCAGCCGCGCCCCGTACCGCTCGGCGTCGTGGACCGGGCCGAAGGCCGACGCGATCTCGACCTCGCACCCGTTGCACGATCCGGCGTCGACATGCCGCACCTGCACCGAATCACCCAGCGCCACGACGGCGCCCGGACGTTCCGGCGCGGGCTCGGCGATCCGGCCGGTCCGGCGGATCTTGCGCCACAAACCCAGCATCGACCACTCCCACCTGCGCACACGAAAGAGGGGAAGCCGCCCCGCGGGCAACGAGCCAGTGATCAGCGGGGCGGCGGCGGGTCAGCCGCCCCGCGCGTTCGACTTCCGCGTTCGCCGCCCCGTGGCCGGAGCCGGGGCCGGGGTGCGCAGGTCGTCCAGCAGTTCCACCTGCCCGGACAGCACACCGGTGAGGATCCGGCGCGCCACCGCGAGCAGTTCCGCCACATAGGGGCTGGTCAGCGAGTAGTAGACGCTCGACCCTTCCTTGCGGGTCGTCACCAGGCCCGTGCGGCGCAGCACCGCCAGCTGCTGCGACAGGTTCGCCGGCTCGATGCCCACCTCCGGCAGCATCTCCGCCACCGCGTGCTCCCGTTCGGACAGCAGCTCCAGCACCCGGATCCGCGCCGGATGCCCCAACGTCTTGAAGAAGTCAGCCTTCAACTGGTACAGGGGCCTGCTCACCGACGCTCCTCCCGGAGAGTGCACCGTCCGGTACGGTGTTCAACACTTGCCAACCTTAGCAAGTTCGAAAGAGTCTGCCACCGGACGCCGCGCTAGCGGGCTTTGAAGATCCGCCCGGCACCCACGGCGAGACTCAACGCGAGAGCCCACCCCGCGACGACGAACGCCGAGGACACCCAGACGGCGGCACCGCTGGCGATCCACAGATCCCGCTGCTTCAGGTTCACCACGGGCACGAGCAGATCGAGGGTGTACAGGAACTCGTTGGTGCCCGTCGCGTCCTTCCGTGGCGTGAGCTGGTGCACCCCGCTGAACACGGTGAAGGCGATGGTGCCCGCGAACTGCAAGGCCACCAGCCACCAGAGTACCTGGAGCGGACGGTAGCCATACTGAACCGTCCAGCGCGACAGGCCACCGACCAGTCGCAGGAACCTCCCCAGTGGTCCCTTCCGCGAAGCGCGCCTGGCGGTCTCCCCGGCGACCGCCACCTTGATCGCCTCGTCGTCGAGACCGGCGGTCCGGTAAACGGAAGCGAGCTGGGCGTAGACCTGGGGCATGTAGCGGTGATTCCGTTTCAACCAGGCCAGCCGCTCGGCCACCGGCGGAACCCCGGGCCCGTCCAGAGGAAGAGACCCGTACACGAATTCGTACAACCGCACGACGCAGGGCCACTTCGCGTTTCGGTCGTCGAGACGGCTCACGTTCGCCCGGCACAGATCGAGCCCACCGGAAGGCCGCTGTTTGAAGGCGAGAGTGAGGGTTCTCCTGACCACCACGCCTTTCAGGATCAACGCGTCCTCGCGGTCGGCCGCCAGTTCCGCCTTGGTGAAATCGAGATCCCCGGTGATCTGCGCACCTCGGAGTGACACCGTGCCCTCGGCGTGGAACCCCTTACCGAACTCCGCGGACTGCCGCACGGCGATCCGGTCGCCGGTGAATGCCTGCGGCCGGTGCGTGAACTTCCCGCCGGTGCAGCGAAGCCGTCCCCCGATGCTCGAATCCGTCAGGTCCGCTTCCCCTTCGGCGACGAAACCTTCGTCGAAGAACGCGTCGCGGGTGACCCCGAGTCCCTTCGCCGTCAGCGCGCCGTCACCGGGATTGACGAAATGCCCGCCCGAACAACGAAGCGAGCCGTTGATGGCCGCGTCGCTCAGCACCACCTCACCCACCGACCGGAACCCCTCCCCGGTCACCAGGCAACAGAGGTTCACGTCCCGCTGCACGGTGAGCCCGGTCGCGTCGATGACGACGTCGGCCGCGTTGTCGAACTTCCCGCCCTCGCACCACAGGTTCCCGCCGATCTTCGCACCGGCGAGGAGCAGCTTTCCCCTGAGCTCGAACCCGCTCTGGCAGATCATGTTCTGGTCGATCACGGCACGGGCCAGATCGAGCGCGACACCGCCGACCCGGTGGAAGGCGCCGCCGGTGAGGTCGAGTCTTCCGCCGATGTGGCACCCGGTGAGGTCGACACCACCGTCCACAAGGGACCCCTTGGCCAGCGTGACATCCTGGTCGACGGTCAGGCCACTGAGGTCCAGTGCGATGTCGCCACGATTGCGGAACAAGCCGCCCCGGCAGGTCAGCACGCCCTTGACGTGCCCGCCGGTGAGCCGGATCGCGCCGACCGCTCGGAAGCCGTTGTCCCAGCAGACGCTCTCGTCGACATCGAGATCGCTCGCTTCGAGCGCGGTACCGCCGGGATTGACGAACTCCGCGTCGCCGCACTGGAACTGCCCGCCGACGTGGGCTCCCACGAGACGAACCTGCCCCTCCGCCCGGAAACCGCGGGAACATCGCAGGTCCTGATCCACCCGCAGCCCGTCCGCTGACAGCACGGGGCCGTCGGGACGACGCAGCCGCGAGCCCGCGAAGTCGACCTGCCCCTTTACGTACGCGCCCAGGAGAAAGACACCGCCGTCGTCCTCACATTCGCGGACTTCGAAACCGAAGTCCGTTTGCAGTTGGTCGGCGCGGATGCCGGACAGCCCGCACTCCACGAAACCGACGGCGGGCGCCTGTGCCCGGCGTAGGTCGACCGGCTCGTCGAAACGGCATTTCCGGAACTCGACGGGAAACAGCAGCTTCCCGGCTTCGAGGTTCACCACACCCCCGACAACGGCGTTGCGCACCACCAGTTTCCGGCAGTCTCGATCGGCGATCTTCGTCAAGAGCACCTGACAGAGGACATCTGCCGCCAGGCCCTGCCCATTGCCGTCGAAATCCACCGGGCCGCCCTCGGCGACGCCGTCCCACAACCTGGCTTCGTTTCCGGTCAGTCCCTCTCGCTCCACCATCGCCCCTCCCGCGCACCCGCGATCACCGCGTTCAATCCGAAGTCGCCGATGAATACACTCCGTTAGTGCAAGGAGCGCGGTTCACTCGGATGCGGCGGGCTCGCGACGTTTTCGATATGGGAAAGAGTCCGTTTCGCGGCATGGGAAGTCAGCGCAACGCGATGAGACCCGCATCGGTGGGACGGAACCCGCACGCGCCGAAGTAGAAATCCCGGAGGTGTTCTTCGAAATCGACGTGCAGCCATTCGCAGCCCGCCTCGGTGGCGCCCGCCGCCGCGCGGCGTACCAACTCGGTGTCGATCCCCCGGTGCTGGTGATCGGGCCGCACCTTCGGGTCGAGCAGGAAAGCGTGGTCGGCCCCGTCCCACGCGACGTTGACGAAGCCGACCAGTGTCCCGCCGGGCTCGCGACCGGTCACCCAGCCGAGACTGTGCGCCCTGATCCTGTCCCACCAGCCCGCTTCCGCGGCGCCCCCGTGCGAGCGGGTCAGCGCGGCCAGTTCGTCGTCGGCGAGCCGGGCCCGCCAGCCGTAGTCGATCTCCATGTCCCCATGATCCCGGCCCCTGCCAACGGTTTTCAGGCCGCGACGGCGACGCGCCGGGGCCGCCACAGCAGGACGACCACGGCCAGCCCGGCGAGACACGGCAGGACTCCGGCGACGCCGAGCAGCGTCGGCAGGACCCGCCGTCCGTACTCCTCCATCAGCAGGTTCATGACGGTGATTCCGCCGCCCAGCAGGAGCAGCGTCACGGCCACCACGCGTGTCCCCCGCTTCCCCGTCTTGACCATCCACGCGATCAGCAGCCACGACACCACGCCGAGGCCGCCGAGCGCGTAGAGATAGGTGGCGACGACGGAGTGGGTGACGGCCACCTTGTCGGGCGCGATCCAGCCGTCCTCGACCTCGTGCAGATGCCGCAGCAGCGCGTCGTTCCCGATGACGACGGCGAGTGTCGCGACGACAGTGAGAGCCAACCCGACGTAGGCGGCCGTCAGGACCCGCCGATCCCCGGTCCCGGTCATGTGCGTCCCCCGATTCCTCCGCAGGACTATCCTCCTGCGAGTAAGAGTTTCAAATACTGAACTTGAGACATCGTATCCCAAGTTTGAAGGGACCGGCCACCGTGAACCAGGACACCCCTCCGCCGGGCACCGGCCTGGCCAGGCGCAGGCGCCGCCTGTCGGACGAGGAGACCGGCCAGCGCATGCTGCGGGCGGCGACGGCGATGGTCACCGAGGCCGGGCTGACCGTGAGCCTGGACCACATCAGCCTCGAGGACGTCATCCGCGACGCCGATGTCTCACGCAGCGCGGCCTACCGCCGCTGGCCGTACAAGGACCTGTTCTTCAGCGATCTGCTCAAGGAACTGGCCAAGGGCACCAGCCCGGAGATCGGCGCCAACCCGGAGGCACTCGCCGCGATCGGCCGTATCGTCCTCGACCGGCTGGACTGGATCGAGACACCGGAACGCCGTCTCGCCGTCGCGGCCGAAGCCCTGCGGCACGGCGCGCTCGACGAGTTCGAGCTGTTCCACCGATCCGCGCAGTGGCGCACCTATTTCGCCCTGCACGCGACGTTCCTGAGCCTGCCCGGCGGAGAACTCCGAGACGAGGTCCAAAGCGCGCTCGCCACTTCGGAGCAAGCTCTCATCGCCGGGATCGCGACGGCGTACCGGCAGGTGACGACCCTGCTCGGGCTGCGCCTGCGGCCGGCGCTCGACGCGTCCTACGAGACGGTCGCGACGCTGGCCACCGCGACCATCCGCGGGCTGATCCTGATGGCGCCCGCGAACCCCGGGATCGCGACCGCGCGGTGCCACGCCAACCCGTACGGCGCACCCGAGGCGGCGGAGTGGTCCCAGCCCGCGCTCGGCATGGCCGGGGTCGCGCTGACCTTCTTCGAACCCGACCCCGACGTCGTCTGGGACGAGCAGCGCGCCGAGTCGGTTCGCGCGCTGCTGACCTCGGGCGACTGGACGCGGACCTGACCCGGCGACCGCCGTTTCCGGGACACGAACGGTGGACAGGACGCCCGCCGCCATGGTCCGCTGTGACCCGAACCGGTGACTGGGGAGCCGGTCACAACCGAAGAGGAGCGGACGCTGAGCCTGTGGGACTACCTCCGCGAGAACTGGATCGACGTCGTCAACGACGCGATCCTCCATGTGGACGTGACCCTCGCGGCGATGGCGTTCGCCGTGCTCATCGGGGTGACGATCGGCGTGCTCACCTACCGGCGGCCGCTGTTCGCCGCGCTGGCGACCACGACCACCGCGGCGTTCCTGACCATCCCGTCGATCGCGCTGCTGGGCATCCTGATCGGCCCGTTCGGGCTCGGGATCACCAACGTGCTCTTCGCGCTCGTGTTGTACGCGCTGCTGCCGATCACCCGCAACACGATCGTCGGACTGCGCGGCGTCGACCCGGCGATCGTGGACGCCGGCGAAGGGATGGGGCTCGGCCGCGCGCGGCTGCTGTGGCGGGTCCGGATGCCGCTGGCGTGGCCGGTGATCCTGTCCGGTATCCGGGTGTCGACGCAGATCACCATCGGCATCGCCGCGATCGGCGCGTACGTGAAGGGGCCGGGCCTCGGCAACGAAATCTTCGACGGCCTCGGCCGGTTCGGCTCGGTCAACTCGCTCAACCAGGTACTGACCGGCACGCTCGGTATCGTCGTGCTGGCGCTGCTGTTCGACCTCGCGTTCGTGCTGCTGGGCAAGCTGACCACCCGCCGGCGCCGGGCCGCCGTCCCCGCGGCCGCCGGAGGTGAAACCGTTGGGAGGCAAGGGGAAGCGATCGAGCTCGACGGCGTCGCCAAGCGCTACCCCGGGCAGTCCGCCCCCGCCGTCGACGACCTGACGATGCGGATCCCCGCCGGGGAGATCGTGGTGCTGACCGGGCCGTCGGGCTGTGGGAAGACGACGACCATGCGGATGATCAACCGGCTGGTCGAGCCCACGGCGGGCCGGATCACGGTCGGCGGCACGGACGTCGCGGCCCTCGACGTCGACGCGCACCGGCGGGACACCGGGTATGTCATCCAGCAGATCGGCCTGTTCCCGCATCTGCGGGTCGAGGGCAACATCGGCGTGGTGCCGCGGCGGCTCGGCTGGCCACGCGGGCGCATCGCCGCGCGGGTGCGCGAACTGCTGGACGTCGTCGGCCTCGAACGCGCGCACGGCGGCCGGTATCCGCACGAGCTGTCCGGCGGCCAGCGGCAGCGGGTCGGGGTGGCGCGGGCGATGGCCGCCGATCCCCCTGTGCTGCTCATGGACGAGCCGTTCGGCTCCACCGACCCGATCACCCGTGCCCGGCTGCAGGACGAATTCCTTCGCCTGCAAAGCGAAGTGCGCAAGACGATCGTGTTCGTCACGCACGACTTCGACGAGGCGGTGAAGGTCGGCGACCGCATCGCCGTGCTGCGTCCCCGTTCGGTGATCGCGCAGTACGACACCCCGGAGGCGATCCTCGCCGCGCCCGCGGACGACTACGTCGCGAGCTTCATCGGCAACGGCCGGAACCTCAAGCGGCTCGGGCTGATCCGGCTGCGCGACGTCGAACTCGGCGCGGTGCCGCCGGTTTCGGACGGTCTGCGGTCGCTGCCCGCCGACGCGACGCTGCGGGACGCGCTGGACGTCATGGTGCACGGCGGCGGCACCGAGGTGCTGGTGGCCGACGGCGACCGGACGATGGGCGTGTGCGATCTGCCGGGCCTCGTCGCCGCGTTGCGACCGGCGGACGACACTCCCCCGCTCGTCGTCGAGCAGCGCGAGCCCGAACCGGATTCCCTTACCACCACTCGGGAACGGCCGCGCCGCCGGTGGCTCGGGCTGCTCGTGCGGCCCGCGTTGCTGGCCGCCGGGATGCTGGCGCTGTTCCTGGTGATGCGCGCGCAGCCGCTCGATTCGATCGAGCAACGTTATCTCAACGGCCAGGAGATCCTCGCGGAACTAGGCGCGCACGTCCGGCTTTCGCTGATCTCGACACTGTTCACCGTCGCGCTCGCGGTGCCGCTGGGCATCCTGTTCACCCGGCGGTCCACCCGCTG
Organism: Amycolatopsis sp. NPDC058986; assembly: GCF_042741125.1. NCBI lineage: Bacteria > Bacillati > Actinomycetota > Actinomycetes > Pseudonocardiales > Pseudonocardiaceae > Amycolatopsis > Amycolatopsis sp. NPDC058986. The sequence continues at coordinate 98,117 of NZ_JBHYJW010000005.1, forward strand.
GCTCAAGCCGTTCGGTCTCGGTCTCGGCAACCTCGGGCAGGCCATCCCGTCCATCGGGCTGGTCGTGCTGCTCGCGCTGTGGATCGGCACCGGGACCGCCACCGCGGTGACGGCGCTGGTCGTCTACGCCACGCTTCCGGTGCTGCGCAACACGATCGTCGGGCTCGACGGCGTCGACCCCGCCGTCACCGACGCGGCGCGCGGCATGGGCATGTCGCGCACGGCGGTGCTGTGGCGCATCGAACTCCCGTTGGCCGTCCCGGTGATCCTGGCCGGGATCCGCACCGCGCTGGTCCTCACCGTCGCGAGCGCCACGCTCGCGACGTTCATCGACGGCGGCGGGCTCGGCGGCGGCCTCGTCGCCGGGATCGGGCTGTACCGGCCGACGCTGAGCCTGACCTTCGGTCTCGTCGTCGCCGCGCTCGCGCTCTTCGCCGACTGGCTGGGCCTCGTGGTGGAGGAATTCCTCAAACCACGCGGCACCTGACCCGATACCACGAGAAGGAGCAAGTCCATGCGCATGCCCCCACGTCCGGTCGCCGCCGTGCTCGCGCTCGTCGCGGCCGTGTCCCTCGCCGGCGGCTGCACGATCGGCAAGGACTCCGGTGGTGCGCAGGTCGGCGAGGGATCCATCAAGAAGATCGAGGCGCTCAACGGCGTCCAGATCAAGGTCAGCTCGAAGGAGTTCGACGAACAGCTGCTGCTCGGGCAGATCGCCGTGGTCGCCTTGCAGGCGGCGGGAGCGAGCCCGCAGGACAAGACCAACATCACCGGATCGAGCAACGTCCGGCAGGCGCTGACGACCGGCGCCGTCGATCTGTACTGGGAGTACACCGGGACCGCGTGGATCAGCTTCCTCAAGCAGACCAAGCCGATCAGCGATCCGCAGGCACAGTACGACGCGGTCAAGAAGGCCGACGAGGCCAACAACATCACCTGGTGGGCCCGTTCCCCCGCCAACGACACCTACGCGATCGCGGCCAACCAGAAAGCCTTGCAGCAGACCGGCGTCAAGACGTTGTCCGACTACGCGGCGCTCGTGAAGTCGAACCCGGCCGCCGCGTCGACCTGCATCGGCCCCGAGTTCAAGAGCCGCGACGACGGTTTCCCCGGTCTGGAGAAGACCTACGGCTTCACCCTGCCCCCGGCGCAGGAACACCTCGTCAACGACGCGGTGATCTACCCGACCGTCGGCAAGGGCGACACGTGCGGCTTCGGCGAAGTCGCCTCGACCGACGGCCGCGTCGCGGGCCAGCAGCTGACCGTGCTGGAAGACGACAAGCACTTCTTCCCGATCTACAACCCGGCGATCACGATCGCCACGCCGCTGGCACAGAAGTACCCGCAGCTGGAACAGGTTTTCGCCGGTATCGCCGCGAAACTCGACACCAGGACGCTGACCGATCTGAACAAGAAGGTGAGCGTCGACGGCCAGAAGCCCAACGCGGTGGCGCACGACTGGCTGAAGGCCGCGGGCTTCATCGGCTGAGCGGCGGGTGCTGAAGGGGACTTTCGTCTCGTCACATGCGAGGAAGTCCCCTTCAGCTCATCCTGTGCGAGGAAAGTCCCCTTCAGCAGAGTCTCGGTCGGCAGGGACGTCGTGGAGCGCATCGACGGCGGCGCGGAACGCGGGATATCGGGCCGCCATCGCCTCGATCTCCACCTCGGTGGCGGGCAGTGCCGCGGCGGCGAGCAGCACCCGGACCTCCCCGCTCATGCCGCCGCCTCCGCCGCGACCGGCGGCGTGCGCAGCTGCCAGCCGGTGACACGCTGGTACGCCTCGCCGACGCGCACCAGCTCCGCCTCCGCGAAACGACGGCCCGCCAGCTGCATCGACAGCGGGAGCCCGTCCGCGGTGAAGCCCATCGGCACCGCCAGCACCGGGTTGGCCAGCCCGTTCCAGTAGGGCGTGGTGAGCAGGCGGAACAACACACCGCTGTCCGGCACGCCGCCGGGCCCGGCCAGCTCGGCGACCCGGGGTGCGCCGGCCGTCGCGGTCGGGCACACGATGACGTCGACGTCCGCGAAGACCCGGTTGACCGCCTCCTGCGCGACCCGCCGGACCCGTTGTGCCTGAACGTAATCCGCCCCGCTGACGAACGCGCCGTGCGCCACCTCGCCCCGGAAACCCCGGCCGTAGTCATGCCATCGGCGCGACAACTCGCCGCGATGGCGGGCCAGTGCCTCGCTCGTCACGACGGCCACGACCGCGGTCGTCAACTCCGCCCGGTACGGCAGCACGACTTCGCGCGCCCGCGCGCCCAGCCCGGTCAGAACGTCAAGCGCCGCAGAGAAAACGCCGTCCAGCGCGGGATCGCACCCCTCGGGGAAATGGCCCTCGCGGACGACACCGATCCGCAGCCCGGTGAGGTCGCCGTCGAAGTCCGGACAGCGGAACGGCGCGGACACACACTCCGGGTCGGCCGGATCCGGCCCGGCGAGCACCTCCAGCACGGCCGCGCAGTCCCGCGCACTCCGCGCCAGCGCGCCGATCCGGTCGACGCTGGGGGCCAGCGGCACGCAGCCGGACCTCGGCACCCGGCCGTAGGTCGGCATCAGACCGCTCACCCCGCAGAACGCCGCGGGCATGCGGACGCTGCCCGCGGTGTCGGAGCCGATCCCGGCGAGGAACATCCCCGTCGCCACGCCGATCCCGGCCCCCGAACTCGACCCGCCCGCCCAGTGCTCCGGCCGCCACGGATTGCGCGGCATCGGGAACGGGTCGGCCGCTTCCGGCAGCCCGCAGCCGAACTCCATCGTGGTGGTCTTGCCGGTGAGGACCGCGCCCGCCGCCTCGAGCCGGGTGACGACCGTGGCCTCCCGCTTCGCCCACCAGGCACGGTCGTGCACCCGGCTCTGCGCGGTGGTCGGGCCCTCGGCGGTGGCGATGAGATCCTTGATCCCCACGGGAATCCCGTGCAGCGGACCGCGATCCCGCCCGGCGGCGAGTTCGGCGTCGGCACGGGCCGCCGACTCGCGGGCGGCGTCGTCGAACCTCCTCAGGTAGGCGCCGTACACCGGGTCTCCGCGGTCGGCGGCCGCGATGGCCGCTTCGAGGAGGCCGGTACTCGTGACCGTTCCCGCCCGCAACGCGGCCGCGGCGCTGGTCAAGGTGTGCGAGGGCGTCGTGCTGATGGCTGTCTCCTATCCGGACCGGGACGACGAGGTCCCGCGAACGAGGTCGGCCAGCACTCTGCGTTCTCAACTCGGGTTGAAGTCAACCCCCGGCGTTCACCGGGACGACGCGAGCGAGCCCGGCAACCCGGCAGGCGCGCGGTCCCCCGTGGAATCGCCGACGAGCAGCATCGCGGCCTGACGCCGGTCGAGGCTCAGCGTGCCGGTCTCCGTGCGGACCTCGACCCGGTGCGCGTCCGGCGCGAACTCCAGCTCGGCGCCGGGCACGATCCCCGCGTCCCGCAGGGCGCGCAGAAACGCGATGTCCTCCTGGATCCGCTCGCTGATCCGGTACAACCGCGCCCGGCCACCGGGCACGGCTTCGGACAGCGCGCGCACCCCGCCCGGTACCCGCGCCGGCTCGACGGCGGCGTCGAACTCCGCGAGGCCGGGAATCGGCGCGCCGTAAGGGCTGTACCGCGGCTTGCCGCACAGGTCGAAGATGCGGCGCTCCGCCTCCTCGGACATCACGTGCTCCCAGCGGCACGCCTCGATGTGCACCGTGGCCCAGTCCAGCCCGATCACACGCTCCAGCAGCACTTCGGCGAGCCGGTGCTTGCGCATCACCCGCACCGCGCGGCGCCGTCCCTGTTCGGAAAGCACGAGATGCCGGTCGTCGTCCAGTTCGAGCAGACCGTCCCGTTCCAGGCGGGAGACGGTCTGGCTCACGGTCGGCGGGCTCTGGCCGAGGCGGTCGGCGATGCGGGCGCGCAGCGGGACGACGCCGTCCTCCTCCAGCTCGTAGGCCGCCTTGAGGTACATCTCGGTGGTGTCGATCAACCCTTCCGCAGTCATCTGCCGAGACTGCCACTTCGAGTTAACTTGAGGTCAAGCGAATTTCTTCGATTGTCAAGCCTCCGAACGGCTTGGCTCCGGGAGGACGACGCTCGCGCGGAAGTGCGGGCATTCATGCGACGCGTCCTCCTGTCCGCACAGGAGCAGATGGCGCAGGTAGGTCCGCGCGGAGATCAGCCGATCCATCTGGTCCTCGAGCACCTCGATCCGCGCGGCCACGGTTTCCCGCCAGTCGCGGTCCGCGGCGGCACTCGCCTGCACGGCGGCGATGTCGTCGAGGCTCAGCCGCCCGACGTCACGCCACAACCGGATCTGGGCGACACGGTACAACTGGTCGCGGTCGTAGTAACGCCAGCCGGAACGCCGGTGCGAGGTGATCAGCCCCCGGCGCTCCCAGTAGTGCAGTGTCGACGCGGGGAGACCGAAGTGACGCGCGACTTCACTGATCGAGACATGCTCCATCACCCCATTGGACCCCAAGCCGGACTGATTTTGCAAGGTTAGGCTAACCTAAACACGCAAGACTGTCGTACCGCTCCCGTACGCTTCGGCCATGGGACGGATCGTGCTGTCGATGTCCATGTCGCTCGACGGTTTCTTCGAGGGGCCGGGCGGCGACATCAGCTGGCATCGGGTCGACGAGGAACTGCACAGCCACTTCAACGACGAACTCCGGGCGATGGGCGCGTTCCTGGACGGCCGGGTCGTCCACGAGCTGATGGCCGCGTACTGGCCGACCGCCGACGCCGATCCGGCGAGCACGGGCGCGGAGGCCGAGTTCGCGGGAATCTGGCGCGAAATGCCGAAGTACGTGTTCTCCCGGACGCTGGAGCGGGCCGACTGGAACACCACGATCGTGCGGGAGGTCGTCCCCGAGGACATCCTCGCGCTCAAGGCACGCACGAGCGGCGATCTCGCGCTCGGTGGCCCGAATCTGGCCGCGACGTTCCGGCGGCACGGACTGATCGACGAGTACCGCGTCTACGTCCACCCCGTCGTCCTCGGCGACGGCAAGCCGTTGTTCCCCGCTTCGGAGACACCCGAAGACCTGGAACTCACCGAGACCCGGTCCTTCGGCAACGGAGTCGTCCTCCTCCGCTACCGCGTCACACCCCGGCGGCCTCCTTCTTGATCTGCTCGAACTGCGCGGCCATGGCCTCGGACAACGCCTTCGCGGCCGACAGCGGCCGGACCATGACCATGAAGTCGTCGATCAGGCCCGCCTCGTCGGTGTGCAGGAAATCGCAGCCGGTGATCTCCTTGCCGTCCACAGTGGCCTGGAAGACCAGCGCGTGGTCGGCGCCGTCGGCGATCTCGCGGACGTAGCGGAAATCCTCGAACACCCGGAACACCGCGCGCAGGATCGCCGCGGTGATCGGCTTGCCCTGGTACGGCTTGAACGCCACCGGACTGGTGAACACGACGTCCTCGGCCAGCAGCGCGGCGACGGCCTCGTGGTCACCGGCTTCGACGGCCACGCGGAAGGGATACGTCCTCGTAGTCATAAAATTGACTATACTTCGATATGAGTAGGAGACAAGGGAGGCCGTGACGGGATGGCTCTGCGACACGCCGTACTGGCCGCGCTGCTGGACGGGGAGTACAGCGGCTACCAGCTGACCAAGGCGTTCGACGTCGGTGTCGCCAACTTCTGGCACGCGCAGCCCCAGCAGCTCTACCTGGAGCTGGCGAAGCTGGAGAAGGACGGCCTGGTCACCGGCCGTCAGGTCATTCAGGAGACCCGGCCGAACAAGCGGCTCTTCACGGTCACCGACGCGGGCGTGGCCGAGTTGCAGCGGTTCGCCGCCGCGCCCGCCAAGCCGTCGTTCATCCGCGACGATCTGATGGTCAAGGTGCAAGCCGCCGACGCGGTCGACACCACCGAGGTGATCCGACAATTGGAGGAGCGGATCCAGCTCGCCGACGCCAAGATCGAGGTCTTCGACAAGCTCCTGCGCCGGATGCGCGGGAAGCGCGACGAGGAGACGTTCCTGCGCGAGGGCGATCGGGTCGGGCCGTACCTGACCTGCCTGCGCGGGCGCCGGTTCGAAGCCGAACACCGCGCCTGGTGCGTCCGGGTCGCGGCGGTGCTGCGCGCGAGAGCCGCGAACTGACCGCCGCTCAGCGATCCGTCAGGTCGTCGGTGGCCTCCTTGCCCGCCGCGGTGGCACGGCGGAGGAAACCGGCGAGCAGTTCGAGTTCGCGCTCGGAGTACTCGGCGCACAGCTCGTCCAGCGCGCTGTTCATGCCCGCGTAGAGCCCGAAGAGCTCCGCGTTGCGGTCCCGTACCGCGCGGACCGTGACGGCCCGGCGGTCGGCCGCGTCCGGATCCCGTTCCCGCACGACCCAGCCGCCGCGCTGCAGCCGGTCCAGGATCCCGGTCACCGTCGCCGGATGCAGCCCGGCCAGCCGGGCCAGCACGCTCGGGCTCAGCGGGCCGTGCGCGCCGATCAGCTCGAGGCAGTCCAGGTCGACGTCCTTGAGTTCCAGCCGCGTGCCGACCTGGTGGTTGAGCAGCGAAAGCTGGCTGCGCAGTTCCCGCAGCGACTCCTTCACGGCCACTGTGGACCGTCGCCGCCGCGCGGCGGCCGACCGGGGAGAAGATGTGGAACTCATCTGATGTGCTCTCCGTAATTTCCGGGTTTCATGTCCAGCGTAGCGGGCACGGATCCGGCACGGACGGCCCGTCGGTTACTCAGCGCGTCTGTCGGAATACCGACACGGCGGAATCCCGCCTCCCCATAATTGGTCCAGACCACGTAGCGTCGGAGGAACACGCTTTCCGGGAGGCCGTCAATGAAGACGACGATTCGCCGCATCCGCCGAGCGGCCGCGCTGACCGCGGGCGCGGTACTGCTGCCCGCCGCGGCGGTGCTCGCGGGCGAGCAGTTCGCGGGCGCGGCCACCAGTGCTTCCGCGAGCTTCGCCACAGTGTCCACATGGGATTCCGGTTACACCGGCAAGTACACCGTCACAGCGGGTTCGGCCGCACTGACGAGCTGGAAGCTGGAGTTCGACCTGCCGAGGGGAAGCGCAGTCGGCACGTATTGGGACGCCCTGCTCACCCCGGGCGGAAGCCACTACGTCTTCACCAACCGCGAGTACAACGGCACGGTCGCGGCCGGCGCGGCGGCATCGTTCGGCTTCACCGTTTCCGGCACCGGAAGCCCGCTGAACTGCACCCTCAACGGACAGCCGTGCACCGGCACCCCATCACCGACGACCACTCCCCCGACGACCGCCCCCACCACGAGCACACCACCGACCACCACGACTCCGCCGGGCCCGTCCACCGGCGGGCTGACGGCCGCGCCGTACTACATGCCGCTCGACAACGACCCGCAGGACATCGGCGCCGCCATCGCGGCCAGCGGGCAGAAGAGCTACATCCTCGCGTTCGTGCTGGCACCCGACGGCGGCGGCTGCACACCGGTGTGGGACGGCAACGCCGCGCAGCCGGTCGCCTCCGACACCGTGGTGGCGGGGAAAGTGGCCCAGATCCGCCAGGCGGGCGGCGACGTCTCGGTGTCCTTCGGCGGTTACAACGGCCGCGAACTCGGCGCGGCCTGTGGTGACGCGGCCTCGCTGGCGAACGCGTACCAGCAGGTCATCACCAAGTACTCGCTCACCCACATCGACCTCGACATCGAGGGCGACGACCTCGGCGACGTCGCGGGCGAGACGAAACGTTTCCAGGCGGTCAAGACGCTCAAGGAACACAACCCGGACCTGCACGTGACGCTCACGCTGCCGACCACCACGGTCGGGCTGTCCGGCCTCGGCAAGGACGAGATCCAGCGGGCGCGGGACATCGGCGCGCAGATCGACCTCTACAAGATCATGGCCTTCGACTACGGCGGCCCCGGCGGCAGCATGGCCGCCGACGTCCAGAAGGTCATGGAGCAGGTACACGGCCAGCTCCGCACCCTGCGGCCGGATCTCGACGACGCCGGCGTCTACGCCCGCACCGGGCTGATCCTGATGAACGGGCACACCGACCAGCCGAGCGAGCTGTTCACCGCCGACACCTTCCGCACCCTGCTCGGCTACGTCCAGCAACACCGGCTCGGCCGGTTCTCCTTCTGGTCGCTCAACCGCGACCGCGAGTGCACCCGGCCCACCGGCTGGGTCGACGGCAAGTGCAGCAGCGTGTCCCAGCAGCCCTACGACTTCAGCAAGATCGTCGCCCAGTACCAGAGTTGATTCCTTCTCAGTGTCGACAAGGAGAACGATGTCCAGGAAAAGATGGCACCTGTTCGGGCTGCTGCTGGCCGCGGGCACGCTCGGTGCGGGGCTCGTGGTGGCCCCGGCGAGCGCGGCGGGCAGTGTGACCGCGGCGTTCAGCAAGGGCTCCGACTGGGGTGCCGGCTATGAGGGCAAGTACACGATCAGTAACGGCTCGCCGGCCCCGGTCTCCTCGTGGACCGTGGAATTCGACCTCGCCGCCGGGCAGAAGATCGCGTCGCTCTGGGACGGCAGCTACACCACGAGCGGCCAGCACGTCACCGTGAAGAGCACCTGGAACGGCAACGTCGCGACCGGCGCGTCGGTGAGTTTCGGCTTCAACGTCCAGTATTCCGGCACCTACAGCGCGCCCAGCGGCTGCAAGGTCAACGGCGGCTCCTGCGACGGCGGCACGACCCCGCCCACCACCACGACGGCACCCACCACCCCGACCACCGTGCCGACGACACCGACCACCCCGCCGACGACCACGACTCCACCGGATCCCGGCGGCCTCAAGAACGTCGGCTACTTCGTGCAATGGGGCGTCTACGGCCGCAACTACCACGTCAAGAACATCGAGACCAGCGGGTCGGCCTCGAAGCTGACGCACATCAACTACGCCTTCGGCAACGTCAAGAACGGTTCGTGCTCCGCGAACGACGACACCTACGCCGACTACGACAAGTTCTACGACGCCGGGTCCAGTGTGGACGGTGTGGCGGACACCTGGGACAACGGCGCGCTGCGCGGGAACTTCAACCAGCTGCGCAAGCTGAAGAAGATGCACCCCGGGCTCAAGGTGATCTGGTCGTTCGGCGGCTGGACCTGGTCCGGCGGCTTCGGCCAGGCGGCGCAGAACCCGGCCGCGTTCGCGCAGTCCTGCTACAACCTGCTCAAGGACCCGCGCTGGGCGGACATCTGGGACGGCATCGACATCGACTGGGAGTACCCGAACGCGTGCGGCCTCAGCTGTGACACCAGCGGTCCCGACGCCTACAAGAACCTGCTCGGCGCACTGCGCGCGAAGTTCGGCTCCTCCTTCCTGGTCACCTCGGCGATCACCGCGGACGCGAGCAACGGCGGCAAGATGGACGTGACCGACTACGGCGGCGCGGCGCAGTACCTCGACTGGTTCAACGTGATGACGTACGACTTCTTCGGTGGCTGGGACGCGAAGGGCCCGACGGCACCGCACTCGCCGTTGACCGCCTACGACGGCATCCCGAAGGCCGGGTTCAACACCGACGCGGCCATCCAGAAGCTGAAGTCGAAGGGTGTCCCGGCGAGCAAACTGTTGCTGGGCGTCGGGTTCTACGGCCGCGGCTGGACCGGCGTCACCCAGGACGCGCCCGGCGGCACCGCCACCGGCCCCGCGCCCGGCACCTACGAGGCGGGCATCGAGGACTACAAGGTGCTCAAGAACAGCTGCCCGTCCACCGGAACCGTCGCGGGCACCGCGTACGCCAAGTGCGGCAGCAACTGGTGGAGCTACGACACCCCGGCGACGATCGGCGGCAAGACGCGTTACGTGAAGGAGCAGGGTCTCGGCGGCGCGTTCTTCTGGGAACTCACCGGCGACACCACGAACGGCGAACTCATCAGCGCCCTCCGGGGCGGACTGTCCTGAAAGGACTCATGATGATACGCAAGCGATTACTCGGGAAGGCTCGGTCCTCGATGAGCCTGGCCGCGACGGCGGCCGTGCTCGGAGCCGCCCTCGTCGCGGCACCCGCGGCGTCCGCCGCCCCGGCGGCCGCCGGGAACGGCGCGCCGTACCTGTTCCTCGGCTGGGGCAACCCGCCGAGCGCGACATCGGTGATGAGCGCGACCGGGGTCAAGTGGTTCACGATGGCGTTCGTGCTGGCCTCCGGCGGCTGCAACCCGGCGTGGGACGGCAACCGGCCGCTCACCGGCGGGGTGGACGCGCGGACCATCAAATCCATCCAGGGCGCGGGCGGGCAGGTCGTGCCGTCGTTCGGTGGCTGGAGCGGCAACAAGCTCGGCCCGAACTGCCGTGACGCGGCGTCGCTCGCCGCCGCGTACCAGAAGGTGATCAGCGCCTACGGGCTCAAGGCGATCGACATCGACATCGAGAACACCGACGAGTTCGAGAACGCGGCCGTGCAGGACCGCGTCCTCGGCGCGCTGAAGATCGTCAAGGCCGGCAACCCCGGTATCCGGACGATCCTCACCTTCGGCACGACCACCGCGGGCCCGAACTCGTGGGGCAACCGGCTCGTCGAACAGGCCAAGGCGCTCAACGCCGGTGTCGACGTCTTCACCATCATGCCGTTCGACTTCGGTGGTGGCGCGGACATGTACGGCAACACCGTCAAGGCCACGACCGCGCTGAAGGACAAGCTGAAGTCCGTGTTCGGCTGGTCGGACGCGACGGCGTTCAGCCACGTCGGTATCTCCGGCATGAACGGCCTGTCCGATCAGCAGGAGCTGACGAGCGTGGAGACCTGGACCCGGATCACGAACTGGGCCAAGGCGAACGGGCTGGCGCGGCTGTCGTTCTGGGCGGTCAACCGCGATCGTCCCTGCCCCGGCGGTGGCGTGCAGTCGACCTGCAGCGGCATCGCCCAGAAGGACTGGGACTTCACCAGGGTGACCGCCGGGTTCTGACCCCCGACCCACCGGCCGGTCACGGTGCCGGTGCCATCACCCGACGATGGCACCGGCACCCTTTTCGTGGCCTCAGGGTTCGAGCAGTCCGCGGCGGGCGGCCTGGAGCCCCGCCTGGAACCGGGTCCGCGCGCCGAGCGCGTCCATCAGCCTGCGGACCCGGCGTTCCACGGTGCGCTGCGCGACGCCGAGCTTGCGCCCGATCGCCTGGTCGGTCAGTCCCGCGGCGAGCAGCACGAGCAGCCGCTGGTCCTCCTCGCCCGTCCCGGCGCGGCCGTTCTCCGGCCACAGCGGGCTCGCCCGCTCCCACAGCAGGTCGAACAGCGCCACCAGCCCGCTCACCACGGTCGCCGACGACACCACCACCGCCTGGTGCCCGCTCGCGGGCTCCGCGAAGACGAGCCCGATCCGGCCGTCCGCGACCACCAGCCGGACCGGCGGCGCGGGCAGCATCCGCGCCTGCTCCCCCGCCTCCGGCTCGTGCGGCGCCGACGGCCGGGCGGGTTCGCCCTCCTCGTAGAGCGTCCGGGTGCGCACGCCGCGGGCCCGCGCCTCCCGCTGGAGCTGCCGGTGCGTTTCCAGCGGCACGACCGCGTCCGGTGACCGGCGGACGACGAGCAGGTCCGTCCTGGCGACCTGGTGCAGCTGCCGGTACCGCTGCGCCGCGGCACCGCGGTCGCGGATCACCTGCCGGACCGGCCCCTGTTCCAGCCGCAGCCGCGCGCCGAAGGACGCGCCGGACAGCCGCGCCTGCTCGATCTCCGCCCGGCGCCGCTGCGCGAGGATCTCCACCGCGATGTCCGGCGGCGAGGCGACGATCAGCGCAGGGCGCCCGGTCGTCCTGGTCAGCATTCCCTTGCCCGCCAGCGAGGCCACCAGCGGCCGCAGCCTGCCCGCCGTCATCCCGGTCAGCTCCGCCAGCCGGGTGAAGGTGACCTCGGGATGCCGCAGGAGGACCTCGTAGACCCGCTGCTCGGCGCCGCTGACGCCGAGACTCTCCAGCGTCATCGCCGTGCCCCTTCCCACGTCCGGCCCGCTGACCAAGCACGGTCATCGTTGCCCGAAGGTCCAGACCAAAACAACCTTCGTCCGTAGGGGATCGGCCCAGCGGCGGATCCGGCGCCGCTAACGGTCGGCGCGGCGCAGCGAATACGGCGGAACGGCGCAACCGCGCAGCGCTTCCTCGTCCATTGTGGACGGTGTGATCCTGCCCGCGCGGAGATGGCCGACAGCGCGGCCGACCGGGTCGTCGACGTGGTCGGCGCGGCCGGTGAGGAAAGCCCATTCGTGCTCGTCGGAGCCGTGGTAGAGCACCGACCCGAACACCTCGTGGAAACGCCGCCACGAGGCGAGCAGGGTCTCGTTGCGCCACAACGTCGGGCAGCCCGCCTGGCTGGTCACCACGCCGCCTTCGGCGAGCAGACCGGCGCAGCGGGTCAGGAAGTCCGTGCCGTACAAGCGGTTGTGCTGGGCGGCGGGGTCGGCGTTCTCGTCCGGCAGGTCGATGACGACGACGTCGTAGCGTTCGCCCCGCTCCTGTGCTTCTGCGAGGAACTCCCAGCCGTCGCGGTAGTGCATCCGCACCGGGCCGTCGCCGCGTTCGGCCCGCTCCAGCTCGGCGGGCGTGTACCCGTAGGGCAGGTGCCCGGCGCAGGCCCGGACGGTCTGGGCGTCGATGTCCACGTGGTCGACCAGTTCCGCGCCCGCGGCCAGCGCGAGTTCGCACACCACGCCCTCACTCGACCCGATGACCAGCACCCGGCGGACCCGCTCGGCGAGCAGCAGCGCGGGCACCATCAGCGCCTCGTGGTAGACGAGCTGACTGGCCTCGGTGCTCTGCCGTTCGTTGTCGCAGAAGAGCGAGACGCCCTGCGCGGTCCGTCCGATCAGGACGTCCTGGAAGTCGGTGCGCCCGGCGAAGAGCACCTCGCCGACCTGCCACACCCTGGTCAGGCCGGTGCCGACCGGTTCGGTGATCTCGGGCATTCAGCGTTCCCCTCGCAGGACGGTGGACAGTTCGAGCGTCGCGGCGTCGAGCGCCTTGGCGAACAGCCGGACGGCGTGCTCGGGATCGGCGCGGTCCCCGCAGGTGAACACGTCGACGAACATCGCGCCGATCTCCGGGTAGCTGTGCACCGACGCGTGGGATTCGGCGAGCATCGCGACCACGGTGACGCCCTGCGGCACGAACCGCTGGGCCACCACGTCGCACACCGTGGCGCCCGCCTCGGTCACCGCGGCGACCAGCAGCTCGCGCAGCCGGTCCGGATCGTCGAGCAGCGCGGCGTCGATCCCGCCCAGCTCTGCGAGCACGTGCCTGCCCGCGAAGCGGCCGACCTGCCCCGGCTCAGCCGTCATCCCCGTACCTCCCCACACAGTAGGTCCGCAGTGGTGCGATGCCGTTGAAGGCGACCGAGGCGTAGCTGGCGGTGTAGGCACCGGCCGCGAGCACGTCGAAGCGGTCACCCGCCCGCAGCGTCAACGGCAGTTCGTACCGGGTGCGCTGGTAGAGGACGTCGTCGCCGTCGCAGGTGGGCCCCGCGAGGATCACCGGGCCCGACGGCCCGCCGCGGTCGTCCAACGGCTCGAAGCGGTACGCGATCGCCTCGTTCTCCGCCTCGGCCAGCCCGTTGTAGCGGCCGATGTCGAGGTAGACCCACCGCCGCTCGTCGGTCGCGGAACGACGCGCGACGAGCACGACCTCGGTGCGCAGCACCCCGGCCTCGGCGACGAGCACCCGCCCCGGTTCCATGGTCAGTTCCGGCACGCCGTCCGGGAAATGCGCCCGCAAGGCGTCGCCGATCTTCGCCGCGTACTCCGCCAGCGTGGGCACGTCCGAGCGGTAGGCGACGGCGAATCCGCCCCCGAGGTTCAGCCGGTCCATCGCCACACCCGCCGCCGCGGCCTCCGCGAACAGCTTCGCCGCGGTCGCGACGCCGATCTCCCACGCGGACGGATCCGGCTGCTGCGAGCCGACGTGGAACGCCAGGCCCGGCCGGAGTCCGAGGTCCGCGGCGCGCAGCACGAGGTCGAGCGCGGCCGAAGGTTCGCAGCCGAACTTGCGGCCGAACGGCGTCACCGAGTCCGGCGCGTCGAGCAGGACCCGGACCGATACCGCCGAACCCGGCGCGTGCCGGGCGAGATTTTCGACGTCGCTCTCCGCGTCGGTGGTGAATTCACGCACGCCGTGCTCGTACGCGAAGGCGATGTCGGCGGGTTTCTTGATCGTGTTCCCGTAGGCCAGTTTCGCCGGGTCCGCTCCCCTTTCGAGGCACAGCGCGATCTCCCCCGGCGAGGCGACGTCGAAACCCGCCCCGGCCGCGACCAGCGCGTCGACCACTGGAGGCGCCGGATTGGCCTTCACCGCATAACGGATCCGGGCGCCGGGAAACGCCGTCGCGAACTCCTCCGCCCGCGCGGCGACCACGTCGGTGTCGACGACGAGGCACGGCGTCGGCGGCTCGCGCTCGTCGAAGAAGCGCCGGATCAGACTGGTGGACACCGCCCCAGCCTCTCAGGTGCGTCGCCCGAACCGGCGACCCCCTCGGCGACACGGGCCGGGACCGGCCCCGGCACCCCGCTCCCCTCGCTACGCTGTCGTGGTGCCAGAACAACCCCATACCGCCACCGGGACATGACCGCCGCCGTGTCCGGCCCCGAGGCCGGGCTGCCGCCGTATGCCATCGTGGCCCTGGCGTCCTCGGCAGGCGGAATCACCGCGCTCGGGCGGGTGCTCAGCGGCTTCGCCGACGGCTTCCCGGTGCCGGTGGTGCTCGTCCAGCACCTCGACCGCAGGCACAAGACGATCATCGCGGAGGTCCTCGGCCGCCGGGCGAAGCTCCCGGTGCGGCTGGCGGAGGCCGGTGAGCAGGCGAAGCCGGGGACGGTGTACATCGCTCCCCCGGACAAGCACCTGCTCGTCGAGCCCGGCGGGCAGCTGACCCTGTCCAACAGCGAGCTCGTCCATTTCCTGCGCCCGTCGGCCGATCTGCTCTTCGAATCGGTCGCCGGAACCTACGGGCAACGCGCGCTCGCGTGTGTGCTGACCGGGACCGGCGCCGACGGGGCGATGGGTGCGTCGGCGGTCAAATCCCGTGGCGGTACGGTGATCGCCCAAGACCCCGAGACCGCCGAATTCCGGGGCATGCCGGAGGCCGCCGTCGAGGCGGGCGCGGTCGACTTCGTGCTCCAGCTCGACGAGATCGCCCCCGTGATCCGCGGGCTCGTCGAAGCGAGGATGTCATGACCGAGCCGGACAACACCGTCACCCCGAACGCCGCCGGTGACGAGTTGGAGGCCCTGCTGGCCTTCATCCGCGACTCGCGCGGCTTCGATTTCACCGGTTACAAGCGCACCAGCCTCACCCGCCGCGTCCGGAAGCGGATGGCGGAGGTGGGAATCGACAGCTACACCGACTACCGCGACCGGCTGGAGGCCAGCAGCGAGGAGTTCGGCTTCCTGTTCAACACGATCCTGATCAACGTCACCAGCTTCTTCCGGGACACCGAGGCCTGGTCGGTCCTCCAGCGCGAAGTGGTCCCCGGCATCCTGGCGAACATCGAGGCCGGCGAAGAGATCCGGGTGTGGAGCGCGGGCTGCGCCAGCGGCGAGGAGGCGTACTCGCTGGCGATCCTGTTCGCCGAGGCGCTGGGCGTCCAGGAATGCGTGAAACGGCTCAAGATCTACGGCACCGACGTCGACGAAGAGGCGTTGCGCGACGCGCGGGCGGGGCTTTACTCGTCCAGGGCACTGGAAGCACTGCCGGAGGACCTGCGGAACAAGTACTTCGAGCCGAACGGCATGCTCCACGCGTTCCGGCCCGATCTGCGCCGCCGGGTGATCTTCGGCCGCCACGACATCACCCGCGACGCGCCGATCTCCCGGCTGGACCTCCTGGTGTGCCGCAATACCTTGATGTACTTCAACGTCGAGGCGCAGACGCAGATCATCGACCGGTTCCACTTCGCGCTGCGCGAAGCGGCGTACCTCTTCCTCGGCAAGGCCGAGATGCTCCTGTCGAACGGCGACCGGTTCAAGGTCGTCAACATGCGCCAGCGGATCTTCCAGCGGCGTACCGGCGAAGCCGCCACGATGTACCGCACCACGCCGGTCAAGCTGGAGGCCGGGGTCACGATCGACCCCGACGACGTCCGCAAGAAACGGCAGCTGCGCGAGCTGGCGATGGAGGCCATGCCGATCGCCATGCTCGGGATCGACACCGACGGCACCGTCATCATGGCGAACAGCGCGATGCGATCCCTGTTCGGCCTCACCACGCGCGACGTCGGCAGGCCGTTCCGCGATCTCGAGGTGTCCTACCGGCCGATCGAACTACGCTCGCTGATCGAACAGGCCTATACCGAGCACCGCGTCGTCCGCGTCGACTCCATCGAACGCCGGATCGACACCAACGAGGTGCAGTACCTCGATATCCACATCCAGCCGTTGTGGGGCAGCGACGCGAACGGTGCCGGGGTCGTGGTCACCTTCCACGACTCCACCGCCATCACGCAGCTGCAGCGAAACGTCAAGCGGCAGCGGGAAGAGCTGGAGACCGCCCGCGAGGAGCTGCAGTCCACCAACGAAGAACTCGAAACCACCAACGAAGAACTCCAGTCCAGCATCGAGGAACTGGAGACGACCAACGAAGAGCTCCAGTCCACCAACGAAGAACTCGAAACCACCAACGAAGAACTCCAGTCCGGCAACGAGGAACTGGAGACGATGAACGAGGAGATGCGCGCCCGCACCGACGAACTCGACGAGGCCCGCACCTTCCTGGAGGGCGTGCTGTCCAGCGTCGCCGCGGGCGTGGTGGTGATCGACGCGGATCTGTTCGTCCGGAGCTGGAACAAGGGCGCCGAGGAACTCTGGGGCCTGCGCTCGGAAGAAGTGGTCGGCCAGGTGTTCTTCAGTCTCGACTTCGGGCTGCCGACCGCGTCGCTGCGCGAGACCGTCCAGCAGTGCACGCAAAGCGGCAAACGGGCGGTCCCGCAGCAGATCGAGGCCGTCAACCGGATCGGACGGCACATCACCTGCACGGTGACCTGTTCACCGCTGGACTCCGACAACGACGGCGTGGTGCTCCTGATGGAGGACACCTACCGGGGCTGACCGCCCCGCGAGACCCGTTTCCGGCGCGGTGCGAGATCGGCGATGAGGTCGTAGCCGGACAGTTTCCCGTCGATCGCGGCCTTCGCCACGTCGTTCAGCGGCAGGTTGTGCCGCCGCGCGTAGGCACGGAGGATGTCGAACGCCTCGCCCGGTGGCACGCCGAGCCGGACGGCGACCGCCCCCTTCGCCTGCTCGACCAGCACGCGGCTGGTGAGCGCGTACTGGAGCTGGCTCGACGTCCTGGTGCTGTCCCGCAGCATCCGGTTGTGCAGGATGCCGGTGGTCGCGACGGAGACCACGGCGCCTGCCGAGCGGATCTCGGTTCCGGTGACCGTGCTGCCGAGCGGGCTGAGCACGCAGAGGCTGCCGACCACGCTTTCCCCGTGCCGCAAGGACATCGTGGAAACCGAGGCGAATCCGTGCTTCCGCGCCGCCGGGGCGTAGCGAGGCCACTTCGTGTCGGCGAGGCCGAGCACGTCGTTGACCAGGTCCTTCCCGCCGCGCTGGCTGGATGTGCACGGACCTTCGGTGACGTCGGCCTCCAGCGCCAGCAGCTCACCCAGCCGCCGGGTACTCGCCACGGTCGTGCGTACCGTTCCGCCGGCGTCCGCGAGCCGGAGCCCCGGCTCACCCGGCTCCAGCAGCTCCGCCAGCCTCGCGGTGACGGTGTGGGCGTACTCGGCCTCGTCGAAATCGGCATCGACGGTGTCCGCCAGGTCCACCAGGGCCTCGGCCAGCCACCTTTCCCGGTCGTTCAACACCCGGCCCTTCAGTCACCGCCATCAAGGCGTGTCCGTTCATCGTGCTTACGATCCGCCCCGCAGGGGTACCTTGAACAGGTGCCAGAGCCAGAGGCCACACACGCGGTCATCACCAGGCTATGGCTTGAGGTCGCCCGTGAACAGCAACGCGCCACCAGAGCAGGCGCGCTTGCCGCACATTATGAGAAACTGGCCGTCCACGATCTTGCTTCGTTACGAGGTCTCCGCGAACGGATGGCGGCCCTGCACCGCCGGACGGAGCAACGGCACCGGACCTCGGCCGAGCTCCAGGCGTTCCACGCCGAGAAGCTGCGTTCCTGGCTCGACGCGCCGTCAGGGGCGGGGGGAAGGCCCGTGTTCGCCGCGGCCCTCCGAGCGGCACTCGGTAACGCCAGCATCCTGGTCACCCTGCTCGACGACCAGAACCAGGTCGCGTTGTCGACGACCTCGGGCCACGACGCCCTGGTAGCCCGCGACGCCGAGTTCGTCGCGGGAGAAGGCCCGGCCACCGACGCCGGCATCAGCGGCGGCACCGTCACGGCCGTCGACGACATGCTGACCACCCGGTGGCCGCATTACGCACCCGCCGTGCGGCGAGCCGGGGTACGTGCCGTTCTCGCGGTGCCGTTGCAGCAGCCCATCACCTGCGTCGGGGCGTTGTGCATCCTGGAGCGGAAACCGGTCATCGCCGACACACTCGCGATGGCCACGGACCGGGTCGCCGACGCGCTCGCCCGGACGGTCCTGTTGCCCTCGCCGCAGGCGCCGGAGGTGAGTGACCCGCTTCGGCTGTTCACCGAGACCTCGTACCAGGACGTGGTCCATCAGGCCGCGGGCATGCTGTCGGTCCGTCACGGCTGCTCTCCCGACGACGCCATTGCGCTGCTGCGAGCGCGAGCGTTCGCCGACGGCACGTTCATCGAAGAACTGGCACGCCGCGAGGTACGGGACGGGACCGGGCTCGACTGAGGCGCGTTGACCGGGCCCCGTATTTGGCGTTAACGTGACTAACATGAAATCGGCGAGGCCCTACACGATGCGGGCCAGGGCGGCGGGCGCCGAACAGACCAGGGCACGCGTCCTCGACGCCGCCGCGAAGCTCATGAGCGAACGGCTGCGTTCCGACATCCGCCTCGACGACGTCGCGGGGAACGCCGGGGTCACCGTGCAGACGGTGCTCCGCGTCTTCGGCAGCAAACAGAAACTGTTCGCCGCCGCGCTCGATCACGTGGTCGCGGACATGGCCGCCGAACTCAGGCAGGCCGAGCCCGGCGACGTCGCGGGCTCGGTGCGGACCTGGTTCGACCACTACGAGAAGTACGGCGACGTCGTGCTCGGCAACCTCGCCGACGAACGGGATCCGGCCGTGGCACCGATCGTCGAGCTCGGCCGCGAACGCCACCGCGCGCACGTCGAAGCGCAGCTGGCTCCTCTGCTGGCCCGGCATCCGGTGGCGGACCGGCGGCGCGTGGTGGACGCGCTGGTGTGCGTGTGCGACGTCTACACGTGGAAGCTGCTGCGCCGCGATATGGGCCGTTCCCGCGCCGAGGCCGAAGCCACGATGTCGATGATGATCAACGCAGTACTGGGGGGATGATCGAGATGGCCCGGTTCCTGTTCGTCACCTGGGACGGCGCGGGCAACCAGACGCCCGCGCTCGGCCTCGGCGCCGCGCTCGCCGAGCGAGGACACACCGTCGTCTTCGCCGGTTACGCCCACCAACAGTCGCGGTACGAGTCGCTCGGCTTCGGCTTCCGGGTGCTGCGGGGCGCGCAGCGTACGTGGCCGGAGAATCCGCCGTCCGACTGGATGCCGGTGCTCACCGACGTCGTCTGGGCCTGCCCGCGGCACCTCGACGATCTGCCGGAACTCCTTGCCACGGAACGATTCGACGGGCTGGTGATCGACTGTCTGATGTTCGGCGCGCTGGCCGCCGCCGAACGCCTCGGCATCCCGGCCACCGTGCTCGTGCACAGCGCGCCCGGTGCGCTCGTGCCACCCGGCGGCGGTATGGACGCCCTCGCGCTCGACGCGGTCAACGACGTCCGCGCGCACGCGGATCTCCCTGCGGTACAAGCACTTTGGGACACCTGGCGGCCGTTTCGCGCGGTGTGCACCAGCGTCCCCGCGCTGCATCCGATCGCGGCGGACGTGCCCGCCTCCTGCGAGTTCGTCGGCCCGGTCTTCGCGCCGCACACCCCGCGTGGCCGGGAGCGGCCGTGGTCCCCCGACGACGAACGACCGTTGGTGCTGGTGAGTTTTTCGACCGGGCTGGCGTGGGACCAACGCTCACGCATCGCGCGGACCGTGACCGCGCTGGCCGACGGCGGGCACCGCGTCGTCGTCACCACGGGGATGACCGGAGCGGACGACCTGCCTGCCGACCCCGACGTGCTCTACACCCGGTTCCTCCCCCACGCCGAAATCCTGCCGGAGGTCGCGGTGACCGTGACCCACGCCGGGCACGGCACGATCGCCGCCTCCCTCGCCCACGGCGTCCCCGTGGTGTGCCTGCCCAACGCCGCCGCGGACCAGCCTTTGCTGGCCGCGCAGGTCGCCCGGCTCGGGGCGGGGCTCGCGCTCGACGGCGACACCGCCACCCCGGTGGAGATCGCCGAGGCCGTCCGCACCGTGCTCACCGACCGGTCCTACGCTGACAATGCGGCGCGGCTGGCCAAGATCATCGACGCCTTCCCCGGCGCCGACGGGACCGCCGACCGGCTGGAGTCGCTCGCTTCCCCTGTCCGGTGAGCCAGGCGGTGGTTCAGTCCTGCAGCGCCAGCTTGGCCAGTTCCTCGTCGAAGTCGAACCACCGCGACTCCTGGCCGACCGGCACCTTTTCGTAGGTTCGGTCGAGGAAGGCCGCCAGTTCCTGGGCGGGCGCCTCCAGTACCGCGGCGCCGTCCGGCGAGTTCAGCTCCATGATGGCCAGGGACTTGTCGGCGGCCGGGCTCACCCGGACGTCACCCTCGCCCGTCGGCGCGAGCAGACCGTCGGCGAGCAGATCGCGCCCGAAGATCCAGCGGACGACGTTCGTTCCGGCGTGAAGGATCGCGACGATCGCGTACGGGTCTTCGGTGTCGTGTTCCAGCTCGACGGGGACCGGCAGCGGGCTCGCCCCGAACGTCCGGAGCCCGAACTCGATCCGCGCCTGGGTGACGCTGTGCTTTTCGGCCATGATGCGGTGCACCCCTCTGTGCCGCGGGAGATGTGTTGATCTTGCTATACACATAACGCACGGTAAGTCACTTGGCGATCCCTCTTGAAAATCTTTCACACGTTAGGGGCAAGGTTCTGCCCGTTCTCCTCACCCACAGGCGACACAATTATGACCGCCGTCACAAATTCGGGTAACGCGGATGATGGGCCCTCAAGCGGTGGACAGGACGATCGTCTCGGTCGGCGACGACCGGCCGGTCGCGCGGTCTTCCAGCAGCGTGATCCCGGCCGCGATCCGCCGGAACGCGGCACCGGTGCCGGGCTTTCCCTGAGCGTCCGCCTCGCAGGCGAGACACAGCGCCCCGATCCGGATCGCGGTCGCCGTGGGGGTGTTCAGCGGCTGACGGCGGGCGAAGATCGGCCTGGCGAGCCGTTCCAGCCGGGGCGCCACGTCCTGGGCCCAGGCCGAGCATCCGCCACCGACGGTCAGCTCGGCACACCCCTGCCAGGTCTCGTGCCCCAGCGAATCCGGCGAAACGATCTCCTCGGTGCTAGCCAGGCCGGTCACAGCCGCCAGCGCGCGGTCGAAGTCCGCTTGGAACCGCTGTCCGTCACCAGTCCGCGAAGCTCCGGAGTCCCGCAGTGCCCGCGACAGCGCGTGCGCGAGCGCCCGCCCGACGATGTCTTCCAGGTGCCGATCGAGTTCGGGCGCCGGCAGCGGGCTGCGGTCGGCCCCGCGGACCCGGTCGAGCGCGAGCACCCCGTCGAGGGTGAGTTGGAGGTCCAGTTCCAGGGCGTGGTCGAGATCCAGGTCGACGGTTTTGGCCAGATTGCGGGCATATTCGCGATCCCGGTCGAGGGCGCGGTCGAGATCGTGCACCATGGCGCGGTCGCGGTCGTGCACCCGCTCCCGGTCCCGCTCCCGGCCACGGGCGGCGTCGAACGCCCGCGCCAGCGCCAGATCGAGCGCCAGTGCGAGGTCGACGGACCGGATCCGCGCGAGGTCGCGGAGCCGGGCGAGGTCGAGTGCCCTGGCGTGGTCGACCTCCAGATCCACCATCCTGGCCAGGTCGAAGGCGTGCGCGAGGGCCGGATCCAGTGCCTTGGCCAGCCCGGGATCGCGGACCTGGGCGAGCGCGAGATCCGCCGCGCGGGCGAGACCGTGGACCAGCTCCCCGGCGAGGTTCCGCGCCCTGATGCCCGCCACCGTGCGCTTGAGGTCGAATTCGAGGGCCCGCAGGACGACCAGTGACCGGATCAGCAGCAGCCGGGCCAGGGTCGGCGCCGAATCGGCCCAGTCCTTGCCGACCCGTTCGCCCAGTGTCCCGGTGTCCACTGTGTACGGATGCCTGCCTTGCCCCGGCGTCCACAACCGCGGCCCGGAACCGTTCTGGTCGTACCAGACACTCAGCGCGGCCGACGGCTCCGGTTCCGCCGGGTGCAGCGCGCGCTGCACGGCCGGATCGCCGATCTCGGTACTCGTGGGCAGCCGGTAGGCCGGTTCACCGCCGACGATGTCGTTGACCCAGCCGACGAAGGCGAGCGCGTCGGTGCCGCGCACCCCGACCACCGGCGCGTCCGAGCCGGGCTGGAACGGCCGCGGGTCGTCGGGCAGATCGTGCCCGGTGTCGGACAGGAACAGCCGGTAGATGTCCGAGGTGATCGGCTGCGGGCAGATCCGGGCCGTGGCGGCGGGGATGAGCCGCCGCAGATGCCGGGTGATCAGGACGTCCGCCATCAGCTTGCGGCGCCGGGGATCGGTGCCGGAATCGTAGGCGGAGCGCAGCAGCCGGTCCAGCCGGTCCCGCAGTTCCGGGTCGATCTCGCGGGCCTGCTCCGCGCAGTCGAAGGCCAGCGCCAGCGCGTGGACGCTGTCCGAGGCCAGGCAGGCCTGGATGATCGCGTCGGAGTCCGACCGGGCGGCGTACAGGAGGATGCTCTCCCGCCACCAGCCGTCCTCGACGGTGCCGGGCAGCAGGCCGGTCAGCCCCTTGTCCCGGATGTGCGCGGCCGCCAGGTACTCCTGGAAAGTGTGGTGGGCGAAGGAATACAGGCCGTTCTCGCGCTCGACCAGCAGCCCCTCCGAGCCGACGCCGGTGAGGAACTCCGCCGCCGAAAGTCCCCTGGCCACCCGGCGCAGCGCGGGTTTGATCGAGGCGATGACCTCGTCTCTCGGCAGGTCCCGCACCCGGCGTTCCATCATGTCGAACGCGAGCCGCCGCAACAGGAACTCCGTCTGGTCCCCGCCCAGTTCGATCGGCAGCTTCTTGGCGCCCCGCCGCCGCCAGAGCATCACCTCGCAGATTTCGCTGTACAGCTCGGCCCGGCTGCCGGGCAGCGCGCCACGGTAGTGGTGCACATTGGTGATCATCGTCAGCAGCAGTGGATTGACCGTCAGTTCGTACAGCCAGGGGGAATCCCGCAGCCGGTCGAGCAGATCGTCCGCGGCCGAGGCGGCGCGCCGCTCGGCCTCCAGCGGGTCGGAGCCGGCGCTGTGCCGCTCGACCGAGCCGCACCAGGCACGCACGAACCGGGCCACCTGCTCGTCGGTGAAGCGGCGCACCTGCAGGACGGTGGCGCCGGCGATCTCGGCCGACTGGTAGCCCCGCGGCCGGGAGGTGATCACGAAGTCGTTGCCGGGGTACTGCCCGATCAGCCGCTCGACCCAGTCCGCCACGGCGCGGCGGTCCTCGCGACGCGCCACCTCGTCCAGCCCGTCGAGCAGCACCACGCATTCGCCGTCGCGCAGCTTCTGCTCGAACCAGCCCTCCGGCTCGTCGGCGCGGTACCGGCCGAGGGTGCGGCGCGCCAGCTCCGCGAGCGACACGTCCGGATCGGAGATCATCTCGGCCGCGTGGTCGCGGAGGAACAACAGGATCGGGACCGCGCGCCGCCGCCTGCCGCCGGACCGGCAGACCAGCCGCGCCGTGTAGCGCAGCAGCGTGGTCTTCCCGCTGCCCGCGGCGCCGACCACCGCCAGCACCCGGGACGCCGGATGGTCCAGGAAGTTCCACAGCTGGTACCGCTCGGTCACCCCGGCGGGCACGTCCCCCAGCGGATCGGCCGCGACCTGGTGCGGGCTGCGCGGCGCCAGGCCGACGTCGACGAAGACCTCGTCGAGCTGAGGTGTGTAGGGCCCGATGGTCGTCAATCCCTTGAGATCGACGAACCGCAGGCTGCCCAGCACGAATTCGCGGTATCGCCGGTCGAAGCGGAACAAGCGGCGCCACAGCGGCTGGTCGAGCCGGGTAACCAGCCGTTCGCGCCACCGTTTCACCAGATCGTCGGCGACCCCACCGGCGAACGCGACGACCGCCAGCACGCCCTCGTAGATGACCAGCAGCAGCCCGGCGAGCACCGGCCTGCCCGCCGCCCAGGCGGGCCAGGCACCCGCCACCGCGGACGGCGGTCCGATCGTCAGCGCGAGCCAGCCGAGGCGCCCCGCCCACTTGCCCGACTCAGCCAACCGCCACGCCTTCCTCATCCGAAAAGGGGAAGGCCAGGATAACCGGCGAATGCGGCGCGGAAGTGCTCATTTGCGCAATTCACGAACACGCGCGAGGGCGATTACGACATTCGAGTGAGCCCGCTGGTCCGTTTATTCCCCGAGCGGGCAAGATCGCTACGGGATCACCCCTCGTGTGGGCGAATTCGTCGTCATGGCGGGAAAAATGGACCAACGTCGACGATCGCCGGAACATTTTCTCCGGATGTGACCCGAAATGACGATCAAGAGTCTTTCCCGCTCGCATTCACCGTCGGGATCCGGTCGCCAGTGAACAAAACCCGACGGCAAGAATGCCCTGCCGGGCACCGTCCCTGTCTGTGAAGGCCCCCTTCACAGCGCCCGGCCCGGCTCCACCGTGATCCCTTTGTCGGGGAGCCCCCCGTGGGGGGGTCGAACCCGGGCAGCGGGGGGGGTGGGGCCAAACCGCGCCGCCCCCCGCGGGCGGGCGAAAAAACAAAAGAGACAAAACACG